>JACMIS010000215.1 GCA_014381035.1 Armatimonadota bacterium | reverse complement strand
GGTTTCAACACGGAGTGTTGAAAACGGAACCGACGGATTCGCGGGAAAGGACCGAACCAGAGCCACCAAGTAGTAACGAGCACCGCAGGTGAAACCGATCCAACAAAGTGTTGGCGCCGTCCGCGCAGGACAAAAGAAATAAGACGTATAATCAGGAAGTGATAGTACTTGGCTTGGACCCTGGGACAGCGACGACCGGCTTTGGTGTCGTGCGGTATGAAGAAGGGAAACTTTACCCGTTGGATTCGGGTGTCTTACTGACGACACCGGATATGACGATGCCGGACCGGTTGCTTTCGATTTACAATGATGTGAACACCCTGCTCGACAAATACCAGCCGGATACCGTGGCTACGGAACGTTTATTTTTCAACACCAATGTCACCAACGCGTTATCCGTCGGGCGGGCAATCGGTGTGATGTTGCTGGCGTTCGCGCAGCGCGGTTTATCGTGGGCAGAGTATACCCCGATGCAGGTCAAGCAAGCCGTGACCGGGTACGGAGGCGCGGACAAAAATCAGGTACAGATGCAAGTAACGCGCCTTCTCAGCCTGAAAGAGATACCGAAGCCGGACGATGCGGCGGATGGGCTCGCGGTCGCCATCTGTCATGCCCATTCGTACCGGCTGGGTGAAATGCAGTTTTACTCGCGCCGAGGTTCCAAGCGATAAGCATTATGGCACCTCGACAAGAGACGCGTCATCTATCCAGAGCGTCGCCCCGACGTTTTTAAAGGTAATCAGCGTATACATGTTGCCTGCCTCCGTCGGTGAGCCGACCACGGAAATTTTCTGCCATTTTGTTCCGACAGTCACGTCACTCGATTTGTACGGCTTATATGGCTCACTGGCTTGTCGCAGTAACAAACCCACCGGCAGGTTGCCCTCCGACGCCCGTACCCAGACGGTCGCCTCGTAATTCTTGCCGACTACGGCGGGACGCTCCTGTACGAACTGCACCTGTCCCGCAGCGTTCGAAACGATCTTAATACGTTGAGAGGTGCTGCCACTATGCGGGTTCTCTTTATCGAGCGCGTATTCCAATTTGATTTCGCCCCAGAGCGAGTTTTCTATCCAGTTTTTTGCGATCTCCCCAGTGGCACTTCCTTTGGAACCGGGCCACGATCCGTTGACTTGCTCCGATCCGTCTTCAAAACTGGCATTTATCAGTAAATTATTGGGGGCAGTCAGTGTGGTAGTAGCCGGTAGGGTGGTGTTAGCAGAATCTGTATCAGCCGACGACGATTGATTGCGCAGAAACGCCATTATTCCCAGGACACTCAGCATCAAAAGTAGCGCAATAAATCCGGCAGGCTTAATAATAACTCGCATCTTGTTTTTACTCACCTTGTTCTGTAACCGTTCTCGGTTACGCGATTTCCCTGTAAAGATATCGGTTGTCCACTACCAGATTTTTACCGCGCATTGATGGGATTCTGCAATGTGTTCTGGTAAAACATTTTTATGACGAATCACAAAACGGTCGCCGTAGTAGACATTGGCACGAACAGCGTCAAAATGACTGTGGCGCAACGTGGCGCGGACGACAGGTTGACTATTCTCTTTGACGGGACGACCATTACGCGGCTCGGCAAAGGCGTGGACGGGAGCGGGCGCATCACGGACGAGGCGGCGGAGCGAACCCTGTCCGCGCTCGCCACGTTCGGGGAACGGGCACGCAGCCTGGGCGCGACATCCATTGCCGCCGTCGGGACATCGGCACTACGCGACGCGACCAACGGCGCGGAGATCGTCGCCGAGGCGGAGCGGCGACTGGGTGGGACAGTGGAAATCATCGCCGGAGGGCGTGAGGCGGAACTGATTTATCGGGCGGCACGAAACGACGGTGACATTGCGCGTGTCAGTGGGATCGCCGCGAGTGCATTGTTCGTCACTTCCGACATTGGGGGCGGTTCCACAGAGATTGTGCAGGGGGTGGATGCGGATATTATCTATGCCGAGTCACTACAGATCGGCGCAGTACGGCTTTCCGAGCGGGCGGGGCTGGGCGACCCTGTTACCGGCGAAGCGTTCCAAACCGCATTGCTGCTTGCCAACGCCGCACTCGCGGATGTGCCGACCCCGCCTGCCGCTCTGGGTCTAATACTGATTGCGTCGGGAGGGACGGCGGCGAACCTTGCCGCGATGGAGGTCGCCGCCCGAGGCGAAGAAGTAACATTTGACGCCGTCCACGCATTGCGCCTGACGCGGGAGCAGATCGAATCGCGGACCGTCCATTTAGCCTCGCTGACGCTCGCCGAACGCCGCGCCGTGCCGGGACTCGAACCAGACCGCGCCGACGTGATTGTCGCCGGCGCGATTATTCAAGCCCGTGTCATGGCACGTCTGGGTGCCGATTCGCTCCTCGTCTCCCTGCGCGGTCTGCGCTACGGTTTACTCTATGAGGAAGGGAGTAGGGAATAGTCCCGGGAGAGACGACGCAGTAAACGTATCGCTTCCAGCATCCGACTACTCCCTATTCCCTTCCTTTCGGCACGCGTCGGAGCAGTAGCGAACTGTTTCCCAGTCGCGCTCCCACTTCTTGCGCCACGTGAACGGCTTCCCGCACCCCGCGCAGGTTTTGGTCGGCAGGTTATGCGGGTTGCGGAAGCCGTCGCCGCTTGTGGTTTTCTTGTTTTTGTCGGGCATTGCGGTTATTCTAAGGGTGCGGGAACGTTCTCGGTTCCCGGATATGCTATGCCGAGTATTCTCCCTGTTGTCTCCCCCGCCGCTAAAAAATCGCGTCGCTCCACGCATGTTCTGGTATGGCATGACATCGTCCCGGAGGGGAAGAAGATCGTCTGGTTTGACACGGGCGTGGATGAGTTCGCCCGACAACTGGACCAGCTGGAAGACGCGGGGGCGGTACCGACATCACTGGACATTTTTTACGACTATCTATGCACAGGGCAGAAGCCACTCTCCCCCCACGCCGTGGTGCTTTGCTTCGACGACAATACACGCGGTATCTATGACTATGCATTCCCGGAACTGACCCGGCGCGACCACCCGTTCGTGGTGTCGGCGCATACCAAATACGTCGGGGTGCGGACCGGGAAAGATCACTGCACCTGGGACAATCTGCGCGAAATGGAGGATTCGGGCTTGGCACGAATCGTTTCGCAGACCCACACCCACCCGCCTGATCTACGGAAGCTGTCCGATATGGCATTGCGCCGCGAAATGTGGGAATCGAAAATCCGCCACGAGGAGAACATGGGACGCACGGCGCGATTCTTGACCTACCCTTCCGGCAAATGGGACCGTCGCGTCGCGGAAGCGGCGGCGGAATCGGGCTACCGCCTCGGTTTGACCGAGGATCACGGTTCCGCCGAATCGTCGCCGCATCTGCTCGGCTTGCACCGCTGGTCCACCCATAAGCGATTTAGCGAGGCGGTTGTGGCGATTCGCCGGTAATTTCCGGGGGTTTCACCCACCGGTGGGTGAAACCCCCGAAAATTACCTCACCCGAAAAACTGTCACGGACCCGCTACGATGTACTGGTTCGAGAAAAGGCGGCACGATGCCGCTCCCTTCGGTCCAGTCTATTCCTGTGAATAGTGGCACACTGGTCTTCTCGTTCAGGAACAACTCTCCCTTCGCGTCGGTCAAGCCGTCTTTTACCGCGTCCGCGTAGAGAACATAGCGGACCGTAGGGTTTGCGGCGAGGAAAGATTGCCGTTCGTCGTCGGTCGTTGTGTCACGGAAAAATTGGAACTGTTTGCTATATTTTTCTGTGAAGGACGCCGTCTCGCTCCAATGTGCGGCGTAGGCGGTCGCGGGCGAGTACGCCGGAACATAGACGCCGAGGTACGGTAGGAGCGGCGTCGCGCCGTATTTGTGCGAAACCATGTCGGGGCACACCAGCACCGCGTCGCCCGGTTTTGCCGTTTTCTCCAGAAAGCGCAATGCCGCCGCTTCGCCCGCGAGGAGATAGGGGCGATACTGCGTTCCGGCGGCGTTCTGTGGTAACAGGGCGGTGTCACGCAGGAGAAGGCGGAGGTTCGACGGCACCGTGATCAGCACCGCGAATAAGGAAACAATCGCGGGAAGCGAGCCGGAAAGTTTCTCGGTGACGGCGGCAAGTGTCGCCCCCCCGACGACGCAGAGCGGTAGATGCGCCCCCATGATGAGTTTGCGCTGGAACGACACCGGTACATAGGCGATCCCGATAGCGACGACTGCCCAAACGAGCAACAGGCGCAGCGCATCCGGTCCGAACTTACGCCGTGCCGGCTCCAGGAACGGTGCGATAAGTGTCAGCAGAAGCGGCAGACCGAAACCTACCAGCACCCAGACGATGGATGGCGACATCGTGGTAGTGGCGAACACGCGGGCGTTGAACACCGCCTCGTTCTGGATCGCCCAGAACTGATACCCGGCTGTCGGGAGCATGGCAAGCCCGATAATCGCCAGCCGTCCGTATCCGGCGAGATTCGCCCGACCGTTGAGAACATCGGTAAGAACGCGATACACGCCCGCGAACGCGAACAGTTGCAGGATGTCGTAGGAGTGGAAGTTGCCGAGCAGAAATCCGGCGACACAGGCGGGAACGAGATCACGCTTCTTGCCGGTCTGTTCGGCGCGGTAGAACGATGCGGCGAAGACTGCCATGAGAGCCAGTGCGGCGGTGAATAGCGGCGTGTAGTACAGCGAAAGGAACGTGATCGCTTCCGGTTGCCAGCGGTCAATCGGTTGCTCATAGGCGAAGCGCGGATCGAAATCGGAACCGAACCCGAAGCCGGATGCAAAGCATAGAAACGCGAACGCCGAAATCCGGGCGCGGTTTTCGGGAAGAAACGTGACGACCAACCGCCACAACGCCCACAGAAGCAACCCGCCGAATACGATTCGTGCTCCGGCATACACAACAGGCGGCGCGAGTTGCGTGATGCGTCCGATAGTGCCGAGTAGATAGAAAAACAGGTTGACCAGAAGCCCCTGTTGCGGTTCGGTGGTAAACCGATTGACAAAAAAGAAGGTGCCTTCCGCTGCCTGCCGGATCCAGGAAAGGTAGACCGCGCCATCGTCGGCGTTGAACGTCAGACCGGTAAAGGATGCCCCCTGTGGCGTCCACAGAACGCCGAGTAAGTACGGAACGTTCGCGCAAAAGAGGGCGATAGCGGCGAGGAGGAACGCCCAACCCGACACCGGTCGGTCCGGAGAAAAGCGAATATCGGTCACACTTTTTATAATACCGCGTCGGTGGCGAATCGGGGTATACTAAGCGTGCGGTTCGTGTTCGGTTAGGCGACGCGAGACCGTTTTGCCCGGTGTTTATCCCGCCCGTATCACCCGCATTCGTTTTTGTGACGCCCCCGGTGTTGCCGCGCCGACGTGTCCCAGCCGAGCGTTTCGCTGACCGTCTCCTGTTCTTCCGCCCCGGCGTGCGCTTCCCGCGCTGGCAAGAGGAACCCGGTGAACCAGCTCCCGTCCCGGAAGAAAAGCCGCTAACCTCCACGGAACGTGCCCTCTACATCGGCTTCGCCATTTGGGTCGGCTTCACATTTTTCCTGCTATTCGGTCTGGTCATCTTCCTGCACACCCCCGGAAACGCAAATTGAGTCAGATGTGACTTGCATCAGTGCGCCCCGTTAGCGGATAATAGCGTCGTTACGGAAATGAGAAGCGATGACGCCAACGATAGAACTTTTCTCCCCACGGGAGACTGACACC
>JACMIS010000214.1 GCA_014381035.1 Armatimonadota bacterium | reverse complement strand
TGTGTTTTTGGAAAGGATGATGTCGTATCCTTCCCCCACCACCTGCGTCACTGACGGGGTCGCCGGGAACTGCCCATCAACAAGTCGGATGCTACCGGTTTGTCCGCTCTTTCCGGTGATGGGTCCCTGATCGCTCGGATCGCCATACAACGTGGGTAATAACGGGTCCACCTCGACGCCGACGACTTGTGCGCCGCCATAGGCGAGAAGGCGCAGATGCCCGACAGTTCCGTAGCCGAAATCCAATATTTTTTTGCCCGACACCGATTTCAAGCCGAATTCGCCTAAAATCTCCAGCGGACGTGCGTAGGCGAGCGGCGAACCGTAGCGGGTGTTGTAATAAAACGACTCCCCTATGGTCACCGGGACTAACGCCTTGCGTTTCACTTCGTCTAATACATCCGCTTCCGCTTCCGTGTAGAACTTTTTCGTCACCGGGTCGCACAGGAGTTGGCGCGGCTTCACCTCCGGCAAATCGAAGACGGCTTCGAGGAACTGCCTGGTGACATTCTGTTTTGCCAGCGGCATCAGACTTTGGGCATCTTTTCGGATCTGGGCGAGCCCTGTGGTTTGCGCAGAGGCGGGGATGATCAACAGAAGCACCGATTGAAAAAGAGCGGACATGGCAAATAAAAATCGATGCCGATGAAAAAAGCGCATGGAGGGACGGATAAAAAGCCTGCTTCCTCGCGGCGACAAAGGAGTCCTATGAATCACCGCTACGAACATAGACTCCAATTCCTTCCGATTTGTCACACAGCAAACAGCACGGTAGGTAGCAACGATGCAATGTCCTCGCGGAAACTGCGTTTCCGTTGCGTTGCCCCCGTCTGCGAAGGACAAAAGAGAAGCTCTACTCTTTAGTGACCGGGGATACACGTAACCTTCGTTTCGCCAAGCCGGTGCCATGCGCCCCCGCGAAGTGGCGCGGATAGGGCGTGGTCGCCCCTTTCGCGTCGTGCCACAGGATGCGGTTTAGCGTGTCTTCTTCTGCGCCGTCCACCTGTCGAAAGTCCAGTGCGGTGCTTGCCATTGCCCAGTGGCGTTCCGGTGTGGACAGGGCGGCGGTCGGGCGGTTCAGTTCCGCAAGCGGTATCCGCGCCGGTTCGCAACGGAAGGGTTGGAGGTTCGCTTTCGGGGTGAAGCATTCGCGCATCAGGGGTGCGGCGGCGTCCATCTGGTTCATCGCGGGCAAGCCGAGGATTCGCTCCATCGTGTGAATCACCGACGTCTGGTTGTAAAACTCGCTCACGACCGCTTTGCGCCGCGTGTACGGACTGATGACCAGACAGATCGAACGGTGTCCGTCCACGTGATCGAACCCGTCCTGCGGGTCGTCCTCGATGACGAAAATGCAGGTCTTCGCCCAGAATTTGCTTCGGCTGAGGGCTTCGATCACCCGACCGAGCGCGAGGTCGTTATCTGCCATGTACGAACGCGGCGTCGGCGCACCGGGCGTGGTTCCTTCGGTATGATCGTTCGGCAAGTACAGGAGGCTCAGATTCGGCAACCCGCCTTCTTTCTCGTAGCGGGCTAAATCTTTCAAAAACAGGTCTGCCCGCATCACATCCGGGATGTCCATATTCCATCCGATGGTGCCGGGAGCCGTGTACTGTTTCAATCTATCTATACCTATGGTACTTGTGAACGACACCTTGCCGGTCTTCTGCTCCCAGTCCGTTAGAGTCTCCCGATAGGTAGATTTGGGTGTCGGCTCGGTGTACGCCATTTCGCCCCAGTTGCGAAACGATAGTCCGTGTGCGAGTACGTTATCCCAGAGAAAACCGGAGGACGAGTAGGTCAGGGCGTCGTCCCCGAACGTGTAGGAGCGCGTGAATCCGCCGAACGCTTTTTCCAGATGGTCGGTAACATTGCCTTCCGTCACCCAGGAATGACCGTCCGCCGAATTGATACCGTTACAGTAAAAGTTATCGAGCAGAACGAACTGCTCGGCGAGGGCATGATGGTTCGGGGTGATTCCCCGACCGTAAAGACATAGGTTCGGGTCGCCATCCCCCTGTTTCAGATCGCCGAATACCTGGTCATAGGTGCGATTTTCCTTGACGATATAAACGACGTGCTCGAACACGGACGGTTCGCCGGTTCGCTCGGGGATCGGTAGCGGCTTGCGGTTTCCCCGCTGTTTCTCCCGGCTTCGTAACACCTCGGGGACGCGGGCGTCGGTCAAAACTTGCTTCGTATAGGCTTTCAATCTGTCGGGAAGCGGTGTGAGCGGGACACGACTGACCGTCCCCTGCACCCAGTAAACGCTGCGACGTTTCGCGCTTTCCTTTTCCGGGAGGTGCCGTGAGCCATACCCTTTCACACAGGCGACGTACAGTTGCCCGTTTCTAGTCGCCAGCGAACCGGGGTACCACGCGGTCGGAATCCAGCCGCGCACACGGGGCGTTTCCGCCAACGAAAGGTCCAGCACAGCGACGGCGTTATTCCCGCCGCATCCGACATACAGAGTTTTCCCATCCGGTGACAGGGCGAGTGCATTCGGCGCACTGCCGAACGGAAGCGACGCGTCCGGTTTGACGATCACCGTGTTCCGCAAACGACGCTGACCGGTATCTACGATGCTGATGGTGTCCTGATTGGCATTGGCGACGTATAGCGACTTACCGTCCTCGCTCAGAAGCAGGTCCGAGGCGTGCAGACCGGTTTCTATTTGGGTCACTTCTTTGCCAGTGCCCAGATCAAGCAGCGACACGGAGCCACTTGTCGCGACGCCACGTTCGTCTACAGGGACCGGCGTTCCGGAAGAATCCCCCGTTCGTTCGCCCGGTTTTGCCCACCTTCCGCCCCAGTTGGAGACCCAGGCGGAGGCACCGTCCGGGGAGAGTACGACATCATACGGCGCGATTCCGGTCGGGATTTCGCGGGCGACGGTCCCGGACGCAACATCCACGACCGCGACTACGTTTTTACGCGACAAACAAACATACAGGGTTTTCTCGTCCTCCGAAACGCTGATTCCGCACGGATACGACGCACTCGTTTTCGTGCCCTCTCCCGGTCCGGGAAGCGCGACGCTCTTCTCAATGGCAAGGCTACCATCTTCCCCGACACGCACGCCCCATAGCACGCTTCCCGCCCCGGTCGCCCAGATCGTTTTGCCGTCGCGACTGACACACAGTCCATGCAGCGAACCACCGCCGTCTTTCGGGAAGGAAAGCCGCTGGCTGACTTTCCATGTCGCGGCGTCCAAACGGACCAGTCCTTTTTCGTCTTTGAGATAGAGCGATTTGCCGTCCGGTGCAACGGCGATGTCCACCGGGCGTCCGTTATATGTGAGTGTGTCGCCCGCCGGTCGGACCCGTTGACCGGTGGCCACGGTGTAACCGCCCTCTTTCACAGTTCCGACACGCGGGGCGGAGACGATGTATCCCGCTCCAGCAACAAGGATGGCACCCATGAGCAAGGAAAAGAGCAGGCGAGTGGAGAGATGAGATCGCAACATGAAAGTTTTTCTATCCTTCGCGGACGGCGCCAACGCATCGTTGGATCGGTCTCACCTGCGGTGATGGGTTCCAATTTCACGTTCCGGGTTAGCCCTTGCTGTTTTCCCGCGAATCCGCCGTTCTCCCTTTACACACT
>JACMIS010000213.1 GCA_014381035.1 Armatimonadota bacterium | reverse complement strand
GACGTGTGCTCGCGCTATCTCGTCGAGGTAGCCCCCGCCGGGAAACAGGATTTAAACACGAAGGGCACGAAGGTTTTTAAGGTTTTACGATCCGCCCGATGCTGAGTGGACTTCATTATGCCGGCAAGCCGCACCCTTAAAACCTTCGTGTCCTTTGTGGTTAAATCCTGTTTCCCCGTTTCTGCATCACGAACGTTTGTTGCCTGTGTGCGTGTTCCGGCCTATAATCGGCTCTGTGTCTGCGTCACTTTCCGTCCAACCACTCGAAACTCCTACCCTTTCCACCTGGGCAAATCTCGTCAAGCACCGCGAACTTATCGAGAACCTTGTCGTCCGTGATGTGAAAACGCGCTACAAGCAATCCGCGCTCGGCTATGCCTGGGCGGCACTGAATCCGCTCATTGTCGCACTGACTTATTACCTCGTGTTCGGGTTATGGCTGAAGCAAGGCAGAGAGATAGCCATCCCGTATACCATCTACACCTATTTCGGCTTGCTTATCTGGAATCTGTTCGCCATCGGTCTTTCCACCGCGACCGAAAGCCTGGTGATGCATCTGAACCTGATTACCAAAGTTTATTTTCCTCGCGAAGTGTTCCCGATTTCCGCTGTGCTGAGCAAACTGGTGGACGTGGGGTTCGGACTCATCGGCTTGGTGCCCTTGTTGCTATTTTTCAAAATCGCACCGTCGCCGAAGATCCTGCTGGCGATCTGCCTACTACCGATACCGATCCTGTTCACTATCGGGCTGGGTATGCTGTGTGCGTGCGCGAATCTGTTTTTTCGCGATGTGCGCTATCTGGTGACGATGACTCTCGGATTACTGGCGTTTGCGGTGCCCAATATGTACCCGATTGGCATTATTCCGATGGAACACCGAGGTGTCTATTTATCCAACCCGATTGCAGTGACCATTGAGGCGATGCGCCGACTGACGTTCCCGCAGACTGGCTCCTTTGCCGAGCTTATCCCGTATCTTGCTATCGCATCCGCAGTCTCGGTGGCGATGTTCTTCATCGGCTATACAATATTCAAGCATAACGAACCCCGTTTCGCTGAGTTTGTTTAACTCCTTCTCTCAATCCGGTAACGAGCCAGTGCGATGTAGAAAAGGACACGTAGACACCACGCTACACCTTTTCGAGCCGTGCATAGGACAGTGCGAGTTTCTTGACGCCGATGTTCGGGAACGCGATAGAAACCTGCGCGTCCTCGCCGCTACCGACCAGCGATACGACAACCCCGACGCCGAAAACCGCGTGCTTTGCTTTGTCGCCGATCTTGAGCGGGGCTTCGGATTTCCCGCCCGGACCTTTTGCCCGGTCGGCGGCACGGGTCGCGGTTTTGGCATCGTCCCACGATTCCGGGACCTGTGAGTATTCGTCGCGCACCGCTCGCGCCGAGAGTGACGTGCCGCTTCCTCCGAACGTCGTCCGGTTTTGTAGCGAGCGCGGGAGTTTCATGAGTTCCTTCGGCACTTCGCGCACAAAGCGGGACAGGGTGCCGATGTTCGTGTTGCCGAAAATCGTCCGGCGCGTCGCATATGTCAGGAATAGCTCCTCTTTCGCTCGCGTGATTCCGACATAGGCGAGGCGGCGTTCTTCTTCCAGTTCGGAATCGTTCTGTAGCGACCGGGAATGGGGGAAAACACCCTCTTCCAACCCGACCAGGAACACCACCGGAAATTCCAAACCCTTCGCTGCGTGCAACGTCATCATGACCACACGTTCGTTCGCGTCGGCGTCTTCGAGGGCATCAATATCGGCGATCAGCGCGGTCTGCTCCAGAAAGCCATATAAAGTCGGGTCTTCCGTGGTCGCCTCGAATTGTTGCGTCGCTGTCATCAACTCGCGGATGTTTTCGATCCGGGTGTTCGCCTCGATAGTGCGCTCGCGTTCCAACTCGCGGATATAGCCCGTGTTCTCGATAATCTCGGTCAGGACTTTGGTCACGCCCCACGCGCCGGAACCCGCCTGACCCCGTGCCGTTGCGATCAGCGCAACGAATGACTCGACCGCTTTGCGCGTCGTCGCCCGAACGCCTTCGATACTCGACAGGTCCGCGACGACTTCCCAGAGCGACAGCCCTTCGACCTGCGCCTTCAGTTCGATCTTCTGCCAGGTGCCCGCGCCGATCCCGCGTGCCGGGACATTGATAATACGCCGCAGACTCACGGAATCATACGGGTTTTGCACCAGACGCAAGTAGCAGACGAGATCCTTGATCTCGCGGCGTTCATAGAACCGCACCCCGCCGACGATTTTGTAAGGCACGCGGTAGTTGTTAAAAACCTCCTCCAGAGTTCGCGACTGGGCGTTCGTACGATACAGCACCGCGAAATCGGAAAGGGTCCGCTTTTTGGTCTGCTCAGCGGAAACTCCGTTTCCGCGAGTCGCCGCCAGCACCTTATCGGCGACGAAAACCGCCTCTTCCTGTTCGTTCATCGCCTCGAAGAGATGGATCATATCGCCCGCCGGGTTTTCGGTCCAGAGCTTTTTGTCCTTGCGCCCGCGATTGTTCTTGACCACGCTATAGGCGGCATCCAGAATCGTCTGCGTCGAGCGGTAGTTCTGCTCCAGTTTAATAACTTTGGCGTCGCGGAAGTCGCGGTCGAAACGAAGAATGATCGAAATATCTGCCCCGCGCCAGGAGTATACACTCTGGTCTTCGTCGCCGACTACGCAGAAATTGCCCCATTTGCCGGATAGTAGCGAAACCAGCCGGTACTGGGCGTTGTTGATGTCCTGATATTCGTCTACCAAAACGTAGCG
>JACMIS010000027.1 GCA_014381035.1 Armatimonadota bacterium | reverse complement strand
TTGTCCTGCTCGATGACCACCGTGGTTCCGGTCGGTCCCGTCAGCAGATAAACCCGGTCACAGGTTTTGAGCATCATGGAAAAGCCGTGCCCCATTGTGCCTGCCGTAGTGAAGCCTTTTTCCAGTGTCGCGCGGTGGACAAAATCCATGCTGATTCCAGTCCCCTTATCTTTGATCCAGACCTGGATGCATGGCTGTCGGTCGCCGCCATCCGGAACGCCGAAGCAAACGTTCCCTTCGCCCCCGCCCCCGTGCACGACCGCGTTCATGCCTGCTTCGCCGATGGCGGTCATCAAATCCTGGCATCGTCCTTCCCCGAAGTTGTTCGCGCTCGCCGTCGCGTCGGCGGCAAGACGCAAGGTGCGAAGCGATCCTTTCATGAGAGGAAAGGGGCCGGCGGTCATCGGGAGCGGCTTCGGTAAGTCACGGTCGTCGCCACAGAGTCGCAGTTTGCCGTCGCTCACGGAGTACAGCACGTCGCGAACGAACTTCTGTTGTTTCATTACGGTCAGTAACAGAGCGGCTTCCGCGCGCTCCGCCCGAAGCCGCATCGCATTGCGGGCGATCGAACTGGAAATTGCCACTGTCAGCCGGGTGATCTGTCGCGGAGTTTTAACCACATAGTCGTCAAGCCCCTGCTTCATCGCGGTGACAGCGACCTCTTCCGATCCAGAGTTGGTGAACATAACCACCGGCAGGTCAGGATGCCGTGCCTTGATTTTTTGCAGGACTTGTATGCCGTCGCTCCATCCCAGCGAATAGTCGGTGATAGCCGCGTCGAACTCGCCCAGATTCAGGACGGCTTCCAATTCGTCGGGGTTTGTCACCTCCACGGCTTGAAAGTTCGGATACTCTCTACCGATAGCGATCCGCACCAGTTCGCGGTCACTGGGCGTGTCGTCTATGAGTAGCAAGCGCAAGGAATGGGGAGCGTCCGTCATGGGATTTTATATTTCCGGCGATCTATTGAGTTCCAGCCAGTAAGTGCCGAGCGAGCGGATCATCTCTTTGAGGGCGTCCGCATCCACCGGTTTTACCAGATATGAGTTCGTGTACGGGGCGTAAGCACTTTCGATATCACTTCGTAGTGCGGACGAAATTAGCATCACCACGGAAAGAAACTTCAGGCCGGGTTCGCCCCGCAACCACCGCAGAACCCCTAGGCCACTCAGCCGCGGTAGCTTCAAGTCCAGTAGCATCAACCGGGGCAGAGTACGGTCCACATACTTGCCACGTGCACTCAGATAATCTACTGCTTCCTCGCCATTGGAAACATGTACGGCGGCTGGCAAACCGGCGCGGCGTAAGGCTCGCTGTATGAGAAAAGCGTCGTTCGGATCATCTTCGACCATCAGGATTTGCGGTGCGGCGGAAACAGGGTCTCCGCCCGGAGGAGCGAGTGTTTTATCCGACATTGATCTTTTATCCTTTAATGACAACGTTCGCCGCCGGGTAGTTCAATAAAAAAACGCGATCCTGACGTATCTTTACCAGATTCTACGCCCGCCAAACCATTCATACGCTCGGCACCTTTGCGCACAATGGCGAGCCCGATGCCGGTACCCGGATAGGTTTCCACCCCATG
>JACMIS010000212.1 GCA_014381035.1 Armatimonadota bacterium | reverse complement strand
GTGGTGGGGGCTTCGGGGGAGTCGCGACAGCGGGGGTGGTGATGATTCGCACCAGCACGCCCAATCCGGCGGCGCTTCCCGCACCAATTAGTAGCCAACGCTTTGTCACGAGTTTTCCGCCCTGGGTGAGAGTGTCACGTCTTTTTTTGACCGGCAACCATCCGTACGAAATACTGGTGCAACCGGGTATCCTCGGTCAATTCGGGATGAAACGCCGCCGCCAGCAGGTTTCCCTCTCGCGCCAGGACCGCTTTATTCTCGAACCGAGCGAGGATGTGGACGTTCGTGCCGGCATCCACGATGTGGGGCGCGCGGATAAACACGCCGCGCACCCGCCCCCCGGTCGCCACCTCATCAGGCACCGTGAGGTCGGTTTCGAACGATTCTGTTTGACGCCCGAAGGCATTTCGCACGACCGAAATATCCATCAACCCGAGTGTCGGCTGTCCGCCGCGCTTTTCGCCGCCGTCGATGCGCTTCGCCAGCAGAATCATCCCGGCGCAGGTACCGAAAATTGGTTTGCCCGCGTCGTGTGCTTCGTGAATCGCCGTATCCAATCCGAATCGGTTCATCAGTCGTCCGATCGTCGTACTTTCCCCGCCGGGCAGAATCAAGCCGTCGCAGGCCGCGACCTCGTCAGGAGTGCGAACCTCGACGGCGTCACCGTCTGCCGCGTTCGTCGCCGTGACATGCACGTCATACCCGCCCTGTAAAGCCAGTATACCTATACGCGGACGGTATGCTGTTTGACTATTCATCGCCGTATTGTATCGTGCCCACTCACCATCGTTCGCGGAAGACGCAAAAATAACCCCGCGTCCGTACCAGCGACGCGGGGTTTCGTGAAACGAGATTTAGTTACCAGCCGCGATTCGCCATCTTATCCTTGTCGTCTAGTTGGCGGATGTCGATGCCGACCATCGCTTCGCCAAGATTTTCCGAAATGGTGATCAATCGGTCGAAATCGTTGTAGTACGTCACGGCGTCCACCATGCGCTTCGCGCGCTCCACCGGGTCGCCCGATTTGAAGATACCGGAGCCGACGAACACCGTCTCCGCACCGAGCTGCATCATCAGTGCCGCGTCCGCAGGAGTCGCCACGCCGCCCGCCGAGAAGTTGGGTACCGGTAGCTTGCCGTTTTCCGCGACATAGCGCACCAACTCGTACGGGGCTTGCAGGTTCTTCGCTTCCGTCATCAGTTCGGCCTCGTCCATGTTGCGGATCTTCCGGATGCCGCCCATCAACGCACGCATGTGGCGAACCGCTTCCACAACGTTCCCGGTACCCGCCTCGCCTTTGGTACGAATAAGTGACGCACCCTCGCCGATCCGCCGCAACGCTTCGCCGATGTCTTTGCAACCGTTCACAAAAGGCACTTTGTATTGTAATTTGTCCAGGTGGAATGCCTCGTCGGCAGGCGTCAACACCTCGGATTCGTCGATGAAATCGACGCCCATCGCTTCCAGGATCCGCGCCTCGACGATGTGTCCGATCCGGCATTTCGCCATGACCGGAATCGTCACCGCGTCCATGATCTCGCGGATC
>JACMIS010000211.1 GCA_014381035.1 Armatimonadota bacterium | reverse complement strand
CTGGTCCCCGGTGTCGGTGTCTATGCGGGGGAAGCATTTTTAGCGAACGGCGAAGCATGCCGCGCAGCAATCAGCATCGGCACGAACCCCACGGTGACGCCGGGTATAGACGCGCCGCGCACGGTGGAAGCTTTCCTGATCGATTTCGACGGTGATCTGTACGACCAACCGCTGACCCTTTCGTTCCACCACTTTCTACGCGGCACGGAGAAGTTCGACTCGCTTGACGCGCTCATCGCTCAGATGCACCGCGATGTTGCGCTAGTACGCTTCCTTTAACCCGTCTTGATTACGGCTTCTGATAGTGCGGACAATCTGCGGGTCCGAGGCACGCTGGGACTTTCGACCAGATGCCACGACGCATATCACGCGGGTCGGATAGGCGCACGACAGCGACCGTGGTCCCATACGGGCAGGGTTCGCAGACGCCGCCCGGTTCGAGGTTCGCAGGGGCAAGCAGACGCCGGGAGGCAAGTGTGGCGGCTTCTGGAGTGAGCGGGGTGTCGGTGCGTGGTGGATCCGGTTCGCGGACCGCGTTCCGGTCTTTCGCCCGCGCCAGAACATGGACCGTGCGGGCGCGGTACAGATCGGCACACACGTCGCGGTTGGTTTCTGGCACCGGGTCGCCGTCGCCACGCACAAGGTCGCCGACTGCGAAACGCTTTTCCTCGTGCGCCTTCGGTCCGACGGCGACAAGAAAGGTTCCCGGTTCGGGTGGGTTCGCTCCGACAGTTTGGGTGCCGTTTATCAGCAAATAATGCCCGTCCGAAGTGGGGTACGTTTCGCTTTCAAACTTGGCGAGCGTCAGCCGCGCCCGTACCGAAACTACCGTCCCCCAAAATCGCGTCGTAGCCATGTGTCTTGATTATCGCACATGCAACGCGGACGTACCATTTTGTTCTTTTCTCTTTACCCTGCGCGGTCGGTATCCACAAATCATTGGTATAGTTCGCGCAGGGCGAAGAGAAAAAGTATCTATATAGTCATCATCGTCGCCGCAGTCAGTGCCGCATCAAAACAGCCGTCCCAGGCGGCGCAAGCGATAGCAGAACCAAGTGTGGACGCGATCGCCGTGCGCGGGTGTGTTTTATGATACATCACCTCATCGGTATCAACCGGAACGAACGCCCGCTTCTGCGCATCGTAAACTTCGACTTTGGCATTGGCGATATCAAACCACATGCCGACAAGCCGCAACGATTCGTTTGCAATGCCATCCCGCACCACAGGATAGGTAATCAGATTCTCGAATTGAGTCACCACGTTGACCTGCGACAAACAGTCATGTTCCGGAAGGTCTCCGTGAAAATTCACCTGATTGTGTCCGAGATTATACTCCTCGACGCTTTTATCGGCATTTGCGAGCCATTGCTTCGCGTGAGGCATCGTCGTCAGATCTTTATTGCTGATGACTGCTTTCATCGCACCACAGTCCGAATGCCCACAAACGACAATTGTGTTTACACCAAGTGCTCCGATAGCATACTCCACGGTCGCCATCACCGACGCATCCGCACTCCCGATTACCGGAACCAGATTGCCGATGTTGCGCAAAATAAATAGGTCGCCGGGTTGTGCCTGCATAATCAAGTTCGGGTCAATGCGCGAATCGGCACAGGTGATGAACAGTGCGTCCGGGCTTTGTCCCTCTCGCGCGAGTCGCTCCAAAAGCGGCTTCACCGGCTTCGATTCATGGCGGTTAAACTCCGCGGCACCATTCAGTAAATTTCTCAAATCGTCCATTTGGTTCGTATTCTTGCCTTTCCTACGTCAACGTTGTTTGATATCCGATACTCCCCCCTGTCCCCGCTCCGTTCCGATGCGGGACAGGGCAGTAGTCAAGTGGCTACCCTTCCACCGGGGCAGCCTCACTGGTACGGCGGGAGTTCAGTGGCGCACGGGAGCGGTTCTTTTTCGGTTCGCCGCCTTCCGCCGATTCGTACCATGCCTCGTGGAGTTCATCCAGATCCACCTTGCCGCCGCTCTTCTCCTGAATCACCCGCCACGAGTGCAGTGCTTCGAACGCAGCATGATCCATGAAATCCACCATCAGGTCAATGTCTACCGGCACACCGGGCGGGATCTCACCGAGTTTCGCGGTCAACGTCGGAACCGACAGGAATGTCAGCGAACCCTCAATGCGGGCGTGCCACTTTTCGCCTTGCTCCTCAATGTCTATGTGGATTTTTGCCAGTCGCCGCAGAAGGAAGATCACGGCGAGTGCGACACCGATTGCCACCCCTTCCAGTAAGTTCAGAAAAACGACCCCCAGCAACGTGGTGAAATAAATGGGCCATTCGCGGTTGTGGAGCATTTCCTTGATGTGAGCAGGCGACACAAGGTTCATGCCTACAAAAACGAGGAGACCGGCGAGCACGGAAAGCGGGATCATTTCCAGAAGCGGCGCGGCGACGAGTACGAACACCAGAATCCAGACGCCATGCAGGATCGCCGACGCCCGGGTTTTCGCTCCGGCGTTGACGTTGGTCGAGGAGCGGACGATGACGCCGGTGACCGGCAG
>JACMIS010000210.1 GCA_014381035.1 Armatimonadota bacterium | reverse complement strand
CGGACTTTTGCGCCAGTTGACGGCGCGTACTGTTTTCCGCACGCTCGCCGGGCATACCTTTTCCGAAAAGCCGCTCGAACGCGAGTCGCGGGTTCGCCTCCGCCGTGACCGGCGTCGTGGGCGAACTCCACGAGATGTTGTATTGATAGGCGCAGGCGTAATCGGAGTCACACGCGGAGGACTTGCGCGTGTCGTCGCAGGTCAATTCCAGCGAGCGTAGCCGGGTGAGATGCCCGACTTCGCGAGCCATGATCTGATCGATGGAAACCCCGAGGTGCAGATCGGTGGCACTCTTTTTCGCCCGCACTCCCGAAAGAAAGACGGCGTTGGCGCGGGCGTGATCCCCGCCGCCATCGGCTCCCCCGTTCGCGCAGGCATGGTCCAACCCGCCCAGCACACGGACAAACTCGCGAACCTGCTCCAGCGGTTGGAGGGTAGTATTCAACTTGAAGTCATTCCCTGCCCCGTTCGGCCACCAGTTCTCCTGGATGGCGCCGTTCGGGAAATAAACGAACGCGGTGCGAAGAGGAGCACCGGTCCCCGTCGTCGCTAAGGCACCGGTCTTGCCCGCCGCTTCAGCTGCGGCGGCGAGCACCTGCGCGGGGAACAGAGATTCCAGAGCGGGGATCGCGAGGCAGGCACCCGCGCCGCGTAAAAAGTGACGCCGGTCGAAACTTTCCCGTCGCCCGGTAGCGCGGTTCGCGTCGGTTGTGTTTTTATCGTTCATGGTTTACGATTCCTTTTTCGGTACGGCTCCGATGGATCGGAGCCGTCTCCCCCTTCGGCAGGGGGTGCGCTTGTTGTGTCGTCTGTGCGACTCGGGTCGCGGATGTCTTTCGGCTCTTTTGAAACGGCGCGGATTCTATGACACCCGTTAAAAGCGTCGAAAACCGCCCGTCATCCTGTTGCAGTTGTTTCACGATGCGATCCACCGATTCCACGTCGTAATCTTCGAGACCGCGCCCGAGGGCATAGGTCATCAGTTTCTCCGTCAGGCAACGGTAGAATTCCGTGCTGTGTCGGGTCACCAGAATCTGTTTCAGCCCGCGAATGTCCTTAAAGGATTCTCCAGAGATCAGTTTCCCGCCCGCTTCTATCGGTTGCCCGTATTCCTTATCACGCCATAAACCGAGCGCGTTGAAATTCTCCAGTGCCAACCCCGGCGGGTCTAGCCGCTGGTGACAGGACGAGCACGCGGGCTTATCGCGGTGTGCCGCGAGTACTTCGCGTAACGTCGGCTTGCGATCTTTCAAGCCCACGGCGGCGTCTTCCAGGGGCGGAATATCCGGGGGCGGCGGCGGGGCGGGCGCACCGACGATGTTGTCCAGGATGAACAGCCCGCGCTTCACCGGCGACGTGCGCGTGGGGTTCGATGTCACCGCCAGCACGCTCGCCATGGTCATCACGCCGCCGCGCGGGCTACCCGCAGGGAGTGTCACCTTGCGGAACGCATCCCCTTCTATGCCAAGATCTGTCATCCCATAGAATTGTGCCAGGCGGGCGTTGAGAAAGGTGTAGTTACTGTCGATCAGTTCGAGAACGCTGCGATCCTCGCGAACGACATGCCCGAAATACAGGTCCGCCTCGTTACGCAGATCCTTTCGAAGCGACTCGTCGAATCGAACGCGTGGGCGGTTGGGGCGCGGAGCCTGCGCCCCCGGCTTCGGGAGGGTAGCGGGGTCAGCCTCGCGTTCGAACACGGCTCGCGCGTTGATCGGCACCTTTTCGATGTCGCGCGTCTGCAACCACTGCCCGCTGAAATTCTGTACCAATGCTTCGGAGCGTCGGTCGCGGAGCATCCGTTGCACCTGCGGAGCCAGGTTCTTTCGCAACTGCCCCTGCCCCGCCAACCGGATCAGTTCGTCATCCGGCATCGAGGACCACAGGAAGTAGGAAAGTCGTGACGCCAGCGCGTATTCGTCGATCAGGACATGCGGGCGGTTCGCCTGCCCGGCAATCGTTCCCTCTTCGCGAAATAGGAAACGGGGCGACGCCAGTACGGCGACCATCGCTTGCGCGACGCCCGACTCGAAGGTTTGGCGCGGCTGGGTATATACCCCCTCCGCTAAAGCCACCAACCGGGTCAGAGTCGCTTCATCCACGGGGCGACGGAACGCCCGCCCGCCAAAATCACCGAGCAACTCGCGCGCGTAGGCGCGGCGTTCCGCACTGCCCGCGGGCACCGGTTTAGGAAAGAATCTCCGGTAGTTACGCGGCTCGACCTCATGCTTCGCCTCGAACGGTCCACGCACGGTCACTTTATTGATCCGCAACGTCAACGCGCGAATCTGCTCCACGCCCGGTGTCAGCGGCTGTAATTCGAACGAGAGTTTGTGCCCCTTTGTCTCCCACTTCTGATCGAATGTGAAGCGTAGCCGCTTGCCGCCCTCGCGGTTGAACTCTTTGCGGAACACCTCTTTATCGTCTATTTTGAAAACGAGGCGACACTTGTTGTAATCGAACACGTTGTCGACATACTTCTCGTGCGCGGACAGGTCCAGGACGACCTGATAGTCGCCGGGGTGTTCGATCTGCACGGTGTGAGATAATGTCGCCGGTTCGTAATACGAGAGGGCGCGGTAATCGAACGTCTCGTCGGCGGGGGGGTGCCCCCCTTCCAATAAAAACGTTTTGCCTGTAATTTCGTTATCAGCCACGACCTTCGATGTGGTCGGCACCGATTGCGCGATGATCGCCTGCGCGGCGTCCAGATATTTCTCCAGTAGCATGGGGGAAATAGTAAGCGCGTCCCCCATGTTGTCGAAGCCGTGCCCGGTATCGTCCGGCGGAAATTCCGTCTGTGTGTCGTAGTCGACCCCGATCAGGTCCTGGACGGTATTCCGATATTCGACGCGATTCAAGCGGCGCACGGTGACGCGCCCCGGATCGGGGTTCGCGGGATCGATCCGATAAACGTGACTTTTGATCCATTGCTCTATGCTTTGCTTTTCGCCCGCGGTGGGCTGGTCCATTTCAGGCGGGGGCATAGTGCCGCTACGCAGGTTTTTCAAGACCTTCTGGAAGAGTTTGCGATCCTGGCGTAAGGCGGCGTAGGACTTGATCCCATCGAAAGAAACGTTGCCCTGCTTCACGTCCCCGGAATGGCAGGCATAACAATATGTCTTGAGTAGTGGCTGAATCTTCGTACGGAACTGAGCCTCACCGGCACTCTCTGCGGAGACGGGACGACTGACCGGCTTTCTCGGTGGGCTTGCCGCCATGATCAGGGTCGAAATCAGCCCCAACGTCAGTATGCGCTCCAGTTGCGAGCGGTCTCTAAAAAATTTGGAGATGGTTCCCATATGTCAACATACTCAAATCTAATCGGATTCGGGCTAAACACTTTCGATCCGTGCTGGTCACCCCTTGACAAACGGAGCACAAGAATCCCGAATCACCAGACTGACCGGAACGATGTGAGGACCTACAGGCTGCCAATTCGCGGGGCTTGATCCCTGTTGCAACCGGGCATACAGACGACGTACCGCGAGACGCCCCATGAGTTCTTTATCGACCCGAACGGTGGTGAGCGGCGGCCATGCTTGCCGACTGAACTCAACGTCATCGAAGCCGATTACGCTTAGATCATCCGGAATACGAACCCCCAGGCTCCAGCAGGTCTGCATTACTTTAAGAGCCAGATAGTCGTTGGCACAGATGATCGCTGTCGGTCGGTTCGGCGACTGTAGCATTGCCGTGATGGCAGCTTTTTGTTCGGATTGATCGTCCCTGCCTGGTGGCACCCGCACCACCTTGCCGGAATCGGCGGTTATCCCGTTCTCGAAAAGGGCGCATATGTAGCCCCGGAGACGTTCCTGAAAAGTCTTCGACTTTCTTTGGGCGGTCAGGAACACGGTATTGTCCCCATGCCCCAGGTCTAGCAGATATTGCGTCGCCTCATAGGCACCACTAAACCCGTCGGAGATAATCGCCTCATAGCGATGCGTCTCATCCGGGTTGTCTACCAGCACTAGATTTGGGACGTGGCGCGCGATTGTGGAGAAATCGTCCGATTCGGCACTACCGACCAGCAGCATGCCATTGATCATCTGCTCCTTCACCATACTCGGCACTTCCAGGGCGAAGGCATGCCGGTCGGTCGTGTTTACCAGCATGTGCAAGCCCAGGGCAGATGCTTCTTTCTCCGCTCCGAGTAGTATCGGTCCGTAAAAAGCATTGCTGGAAATAGAGTCGTTGGGACCTGCGGCGAGGAACTGGAAACCAATGATGTCTCTCAAACCGGGTCGCGAAAAGGAAACGTTTGCCGGTAAATCATCCTGTCCCGAACGCCTACTTCGCTGGTCCTGGCGCGGGCGGTATCCCAGCCTCCGGGCGGCCTCCAATACTTTTTTCTGAGTCTGCGTATGACCGTGCTGAGGCGATGTAAAAGTCCGCGAGACGGTTGCGGTAGATACACCAGCCTCTTTAGCGACATCGCGAATATTGGACATGTTTTGGATTATACAACATTTCAGCGAATTGTTACAATTGTTACAATTATTTTCATTACATAAATCTGTTACATTAACAAACTAATCAGGCAACCCTGATAATCCAGTAAACACGAAACACAATACGAACGGAGCTGCCCCTTTCGGTACCTTCCGAGACCGCGTTTTGCACAATCACATCACCCTGCGTCCCTAATAAAAAGTCACTCACGAAGCGCGCCGTGTTGCTTTATGTTTCTGATTTCCGCGAATCTGGTAAATACGATCTCGGGAAATCACTCACATTTGACCGCCGACGAGCGGTATATTTAGAATAGAGAAGGTAGTGGCAATTAATTCATTCAGCGAATTTGAATACGCCTCCGGGTTCGGCGAAATCGGGGAGCAGGACGATAGCAATGCGCCTGGTAAGGACCGTGGCAGTGTCACGGCACCGGGCAACAGAAACGCCGATATCCCGACCCGCGTAGAGCAGTCAGAATCGCTCGACGAGACTCTGCTCCTGTTGAACCGTGTCGTTCACGCCGCCGTCACGAGCATCGTGGTCACGGACCCGCATCTGCCCGATAACCCTATCGTTTACCATAACCCTGCTTTCGAGGTTATGAGCGGCTACAGTGCGAGCGAAATTGATGGATACAACTGCCGTTTTCTGCAAGGGAAAGAGTCCGATCCGGCAACCGTCGCTGAAATCCGGCGGGCTATAGTGGAGAGGCAACCGTGTCATGTCCTGATACAGAACTACCGCAAGGACGGTACCCCTTTCTGGAACGATCTCGCGATCTCGCCGGTCCACGACGATGCCGGGCGGTTGACCCATTTTGTCGGGGTGCAGACGGACGTCACGCGCCGTGCCGAAGCGGAACGCGAGCGGGACGTATTGCTCGCTCAGCAACAACGCATCGCCGACACTTTGCAACGTGCCTTGCTCCTGACCCCGCTCGTCACAAAGCTTAACGACCTCGAAGTATCCACACAGTACGAGGCAGCCTTTGACGAAGCGCAGTTCGGCGGAGATTTTTTCGACACGGTCACCCTTACCGGGGACAAGGTCGCGCTCGTCGTCGGGGATTGCACGGGAAAGGGTTTGAAAGCCGCGCAATATACCGCCGAGGTGAAGTACGCGTTGCGCGTTCTGCTCCGTGAGTACGGGCATCCGACGCCCGCCCTGCACCGCTTGAACGCCTTTCTGATAGACTCGCAACGCCTTGACGCTCGCGACCTAGAGGCTCTGGTCTGCGTCTCCGTGGCGGTGATCAATACCACCACAGGCGAGACCCAGGTAGCGGCTGCCGGTATGGAGCCAGCACTCATCGTCCGGCAGGATGGGACCGCGGAACCGGTCGTAGCCGAGGGGCTGATTCTTGGGATAGACCCCGGCGCGGAGTATACTGCGGTGACCGCGACGCTCGGTGTGGGCGACACAATCGTTCTTGTTACCGATGGGATCACCGAGGCACGCGGACCGCTTCCAAAACGCGACCTTTTCGGCTACGAGAGTCTGGTGTCGGTGGCTCGCAAAGCCGTCGCGGATTCGCAGACGGTGGAAGCGATGGGCGAACGGATCGTTCAAGCGGCGAAATCGTTCGCCGCTGGAAAGCTACAAGACGATATATGCGTTCTTCTGGCACACCGAAACGAGCCCTCCGACGTTGAGGCACCACAACCCCACCCCGCCGAAAGCGAAGGGCTAACCGTCCTCGAGAACGGTGCGGCGAACATCGCGGAGCAAGCGGACCGGGATCTCGCCCACTTCGCAATGGAAGTAACGGGTCTGGGCTACTGGGAGTTGAACACCGCGACCGGCATATTGCGACATTCGGCTCGTCACGACGAGATACTGGGCTATGACGAAACGGAATCCTCGTTGCAATGGGATTACACCCGGTTTCTTTCGCACGTCCACCCCGACGATCACGCCCGCGTGGATGCCCTTTACGGTCGCGCTCTCGCGACCGGGACCGACTGGCAGTTCGAGTGCCGCATCCTCCGTGCCGGCGACGGCGCAGTGCGCTGGATCGAGGCAAAGGGGCGGCACTTCCGCGACAACGGCGTCGGCGGCACCTCCCCCCGTATCATCGGCACCATCCGTGACATCACGGATATTAAAGAGGCAGAGCAGACGGTGCAGAACGAGGTGCGTCTGCGCCAGGAGGCGTATGAGTTCGCGCAACGTGTCGAGCGGGACGCCGCCGATCAGTTGCGACTGGTGACCGACGCCGCGCCGCTCTTGATCTCTTATGTAGACCGCGACTTGCGCTACCGACTCGTCAACCAGGGGTACGCCGACTGGTTCGGGGTGCCGAAAGAGCAGATAGTCGGGCGCACGGTAGCCGAGGTGATCGGTCAGGCGGCGTTCCAGGCGTCCCTCCAACGGATCGAAAAAGTCCTTTCCGGGGAACGGCTTTCGTATGAAGCCACCCTACCCTACGACGAGGGCAGGACGCCACGTTACGTCCACGCCGATATGGTGCCCGATGTGACCGAGGACGGGACCGTCCGGGGGTATGTGGCGGTCGTCATCGACGAAACGATGCGCAAGCGGGCAGAGGACGACGCGCAAAAACAACGCGACGAGATTTCCACCGTGTTCGAGCGTATAACGGACGCCGTCGTCGCATTCGATCACGAATGGCGTTTCACGTTCGCGAATCGCGCCGCCGAACGCCTGACGGGACGCACTGCGAGCGACCTTCTGGGCAAAAGCCATTGGGACGAGTTCAGCGCGACGCAGGGCACTATTATCGAGACCGAGTACCGGCGCGCTGTTCGCGAGCAGGTTCCCGTGCAGTTCGACCAGTTCTACCCGCCGCTCAACACATGGTTCGAGGTACATGCCTACCCGTCGCCGTCCGGTCTATCGGTCTATTTCCGCGACGTCACGGAGGAAAAATGGGCGGAACGACGGGAACGGCTCCTGTCGGAACTTTCGGAGCGCGTCCGCTTCCTGCCGGACCCGGACGTCATCCTGTACGAGTCGGCGCGAACGGTCGGTGAATTCACCGGCGCGAGCCGTGCGACGTTCGGCGAGATCGAAGCCGGAGACAGTGACGACGCCACGATCAGCGTTTACCGCGACTACGTTCGCGAGGGGGTGCCCAGCATTGCGGGGTTGACCCGCCCCCTGCTGTCGTTCGGGCGCAAGGTGATCGAGTCGCTACGATCCGGGCGCGTGACCGCGAGCGAGGATATTCTCGCGGATGAGCGCGTGCTACCGGAGCATCGCGCCGCGTTCGCGGAGCTGGGTATCCGCGCCTTTGTCGGGGCACCGATTCACCGGGAAGGTCGCTGGGTGTCGCTTCTGGTGTTACATCACGCCGAACCGCGCCTTTGGTCCGCCGAGGAATGCGATTTGTTAGCCGACATTGCCGAAAGCACCCGCCTCGCCGTAGACAATGCGCGGTTCCAGCGTGAGGAGAAACGGGGGGCGGAGCGGTTGCGTCTCGCGGCGGGGATCGCGGGACTGGGGGCATGGGAGATCGACCTGACGATGAATCCAGCGGTAAACACCCTGGACGCCCGCGCCGCAGAGATGTTCGGTAAGGGTACCAGTGGGGACCGGCCGCTAGTCGTTCGCGGCGGCGACTGGGCGGAATGGATACACCCCGACGACCGGGATCGCATCGTCGCCGAATTCACCGACGCCGTGAACGATAGCACCGTGCGCGAATACCGGATGGAGTATCGTGTCTATGGACCTGATGCGGGAAGCGTACGCTGGATTTTATCGCTCGCGAACATGGTGCGCGACGGCGCGACCGGAAAAACGCTTCGCATACTCGGCGTTTGCCGCGACATTACCGACGAAAAAGAAGCCGTCGGTCGCCAGCGCACCTTCTTGAAAGAAATGCTGTTCGGGTTGACGGAGGGAAGACTCAAGCTTTGTGATTCGCCCGACGAACTGCCCGCCCCGTTGTCACCGGCACACGCGCCGATAGACCTGGCTCCGCTGTCGATCCGGCAGTTGCGCAAGCAGGTAGGGGCAGTCGGCGAGAAGATCGGATTCGACGAGGAGCGGGTTCAAGGTCTGGAAACCGCAGTCGGCGAGGCGGGAATGAACGCCGTGCGGCATGCGGGCGGCGGCGAGGGGCGCGTACATGCGGACTCCGAATCCGGTGTCATTCAGGTGTGGATCCGAGACACGGGTAGCGGTATCGACGAGAATCTGATTCACCGCGCCATCGAACGCGGATGGACGACCGGCGGCTTCGGTCAAGGGATGTTTCTGATGCACCGGAGCGTGGACCGCATGTTCCTGCTCACCGGGTCAGAAGGAACCACGGTCGTCCTGGAACAGGACCGAACCGCACCGATCCCCGTCTGGATGCAGAACGCGAGTATATAGCGGGTATTCGGCACGCGTCGGACGTTTACAAACGTCCGACGCGTGCCAGATGCCCGACTCATCCCCCGCGCAGGATGCGGCGAATCCAGTCGCGCACGGCGGCGAGGAAGCCGCCTGCTGTTTCCCGCCGCCCCAGCCCCGCGT
>JACMIS010000209.1 GCA_014381035.1 Armatimonadota bacterium | reverse complement strand
GCGAGTCTATTGTGTTGAGAATAATAAAGAAGCCGCATCCTAAAGAATCTGACGTGGTGAATCCACACTCCAGCGTGGCGCGATGTAGGTGAGTGACCGCGATACCATTTCCGTTATCGCGAATCCATACCTGGATTTCGTCGCCGTCCGGGTGAACACAAATCGTAGCCGACCCTGCAGAGGCATGAACAATCGCATTCATGGCTCCCTCACTGACGGCAGCAATGAGATCGTAAGCCCGCTCCTCGGAGAAGTGCAAGCGGTCGGTGACGGTCTGTACGGCGCGACGGACTCGTCTTAGATCTATCGGGGATGTGATTCGTACTTCTTCACAGACGGGAAACGGGAGGGGGAGTTGGTCTTCCGATTCGCAGACGCTGAGCTTGTTACCCGTCACATGGTGCAATATTTTGCGCACGCGGGAAAGTGCCTCACTCGAAGTAGGCAGCTGCTCGATCAAGTATCGAAAACTATCGCTTGAGAGTAGAGAACTGTAATCCGAAACTTTGTCTACAGCCATAGCCTTCGCCAAAGAATACTTATTCGGGTTGGTTTGAGCTGACGGTTCCATCATTTTTCGATCAAAATTACCATTCCATTTTTTGCCAGATTTATTTGGCATAACGCGCTAAAACTGCCTTCGCCGCATCCTCTGCATCGCGTGCTTCCTCGCCACGCCCGGTGCTACGATACAGGTCCCCGCAACACGACAGCGTGATTATCGCATAAAGGTCGTGGGGGTTCGGTGACGACTTCCACGCGGCAACCGCCCGCAACAGCAACGGTTCTGCTTCTTCATAAAGTTGCTCCGAAAGATATAAACTGGCGAGATGGGTTAGGCACCGGGCCACTTCCGGCGAGCCGGGACCACATACTGCTTCCCAAATGAGCAAAGCATTCCGGTGATTCTCCTTTGCGACTGCGATTCGTCCTTGCGATTTCAAAACGAGAGCAAGGTTATCCAACGTGCGTGCAATATCTTCGTGCGGATGACCCTCGTGTATGGCACCAAAACGCGACAACAGTTCCAAATATATTTTTTGTGCGGATTCCGTGTCATGATTATGCGCTAAAAGATCGGCGAGTTGCTCTAAAAGTGTCAACGCCTCGGCGCGGTCTGTTGCATCGTGCGAGTGAGAAAGGATTGCGATAGCGCGACGGTACAGGGGGTCGGCTTGAGAAATCTCCTCCCGTAGCGCGTGTATGGCAGCAAGCGCGGCAATCTTGCGGGCGGTTTCGGGGTGATCTGCGCCGTAGTGCCAGAAAGTTTGATTCAAGGCGAGCTCGGCATTTTGTAATAACGGTCCGTAATCGCCGCAATGCGCCGCCAACAACACCCGTTTGCGGTGCGATGTACGGGTAAATGCCGCACACCAGAACGAAAATAGGTCCTGCAACCATGTCCTTGATCGGTTCTGAATCACGTCCCGCCGCCTCCCCTTGTTGTATTGCTACGCAATTACCGTGCCGCTCCACAAATATGCCATCGTACGACAATGTCATCATACGACGTTTCGAAGGAGAACCCGTCAATTTGTCAAAAAACTGGTATTGTAGCCGATAAAGAGGAGGGGTTTATCGCCACGAGGCGACCCGATATAACCGTTCCGTGAGTTCTATAACCGGAATTGCGGTTGCCGCATCATAAAAATCTTCCGCAGACGGCTCGTTGGCAAACGAGCGTCCGATACGTAAAGCTTCGACGAAGGCGGCATCCGGAAGTGGTGCTCGGAACGCTACCGCGTCCTGGATTCTGCTTTCTCCGTTTGCCGGACGGATATACAACTCGGCACTGGAATTTTCGCGCTGGAGCCAGCCCGCAGTGCCATTCTCACCAAAGAGGCGTATCTCCTCGATCTCCTCTGTCGCATCACCGAGAAGGGTCATTTCGGCGCGAATCCCCCCCGAGAGTGACAGGCTCACGAATGCACGGATGTCCACATCGACATCGCTACTCGCTTCCACGGCACGCACGAGATCCGCGTCCGCCTGAATAATCGGGGCATCGTTGGTGAGGCGGAGGACAAGATCAAGCATCGACACACCATTATCGAGCAAAAAACCGCCCCCCGCCCCCGAGTGCATCCGCCATGTCCGGAGGTAGCGGTCTCGCCAGGGTTGCGCTCGCAAGATGTTGATGTGGGTAAGCGGTCCGATCTCCGGTACCGCATGCGCAAGAAAGCGGGCATGTCCACGACTGCGGCGCGTATACGCCACAAACAGGGCGAGATTTGCGAGGCGGGCTTGTTCCACCAGCCGGATGGCGTCCGACGCTTCGGTGACGAAAGGTTTCTCACAAAGGACATGTACTCCCGCCGACAGGGATGCCTCGATTTGCGCGGCATGTAGCCCATGCGGGGTGCAAAGGATGACGCCGTCCACGATCCCCGCCGTCAGAAGATCTTGTTCAGAGCGAAACAGGCGTGGTCGCGGCGAAATCCGCGATGCCATGCGCGACAACGCTTGGGCATCGGGATCGCAGATCGCGACAATATCTACTATTTCACTGTCGAGTCTTTCGCGATGTAACTCCCCGACCTGACCACAGCCGACAAGAGCTAAACGCGGGCGGGCGATTTTAGGACGCAACACATTGACCGCTCCCGATACTTCCGATGGATTACTTGACAGATTCATAGACGCTCTCGATTTAGACAACGGGGGACCGTTTTCCTGCTATACGGCGTGGAGTACGGCATTCTGTAAAAGATGGGACGACTGCCGTGCAGGTGACGATGCTTGAGGCGATAACCGTTTATCGAAGAAGTGATGACGCGCCGGGTAATCACCGTCTGGCAGGAAACGCCAATCGCGCAGGTCGGCGGCATCATGGTGCGCGAAAGAATCAACCTGTCCGCTCGTGGAGAAGGAAGGGTTGGTCGGCATCATCACCCGACACGATCCGCTGCGTAGCCCTTTTTCATTCTGGCGGTTAACTGCTGGTATAGGACACCAATTGTTTCTCAACCACGGCATCCCCGACCCGAAACGTCTGCTTGACAATGCCGACACCCGGCACAAACCACCGCGACGCCGGGAACGTTACCGGGCGACCTTCGATGATCGTTGTCAGCGATGTGTCTACTCGGTATGCGTTGAACTTCCCGGCGGGAGTGGTGATCTCCTCGGAGGAGTGAACGCGGCTATAGGCTTGCGCGGGTGCCTTGGAACCCTTGAAGGTGATATTGCCTTCCCATTTGTAATCGACACCCTGCGGAGATCGGGCACGCAAAATCGTCATCGGGGGGGACATGACCATTTTGTCGGTTCCGCCCGCCGCAATCAGATACAGCGCGTCTTTTTTGATCTGAAACATTTCGCTGCGATACGGTTTGCCGTCCTGGTACATCGTCAAGGTCGTCGCGTTCGTGATTCCTCCGATAGTCCGCGGCGCGTCTACACGGACGGTTTCCGTGCTTTTTTTATTCATCGCCGTCACGGAAAGTTTCCACAACCGTTCTTTACCGGTCGGGAACAGGAGTGGCACATTTTCTTTCACCACGGGTTGGCTATCTGCCTGCTTGTTGGGAGTGCGAAAAAGTTTGATGTCGGGACCACCGTCCGGCCCGTCCGAGCCACAACCGGTCAGCAGAAAGGAGAACGGCACGAGGGCAGAAAGCAAGATCAATCGAATCTGTCGCATCAGTTTTTCTTCGCTCCATCTTCGACCAATAGTTTGTAGGTGGCGGTGCAAACTTCATTCAGATTGCGTTGCGACTGTTCGCCGTCAATATCATCCGGCGGAATCACGGTGTATATGCGCATGATAACGTTCTGGTCGCCTTTGACTACCGAACTGTAACCAGTCTGCAAACGTGCTCCCATATCCCGGAAGTTTCCCATTCGTGCCTCGGTTGCGGTGTTCCCGCGTCGCGTCTGTGTCCAATAGTACATCATGATCCGCAGGTCGCCGTTCGGTCCCGACTTTTTAAAGATCATGGCACGAACCTTCCAGTCTCCAACGCCCATCGGGATCGTTTTTTTCGCCGTTAGATCGAATCCGTTCCCAGCGACACAAACCGTGGGGTCATGATAGTTTTCAAACGGTCCGGCGCAAACAGCGGACGAGTAAACGACCTCGCCAAACGGATTCTGATACTCGTGCCCGCGCGCCATCGGAAAGCCCAGTAGCGCAAGGGTGTCCTTGGAAACCGGGGTGTCCACCGCTTTCCAGTTGCCCACATTGTCAGGGAGGGGGGGGAGCCACAAACCAGCGTGTCGAAAGCGATACGTCGAGAACGTTCCCGCAAGCGCGATCACCGCGAGCGGCAAAGCGACTTGCAGTGCCAGAGCATACCGACGTTTGCTGACGAACAATCCGACTATCGACAGGATAAGCGCGAGTGACGAGATGAGAAAACTCGCCTTAATGATTGGTGTAATCGCTTCGCCTTCAAACATGGGTTCTATTCCTTTGCACTACCACCGGTTGCGCCGCTTGCGCTTGAATGGCTTGCTGATCGCGGCAAAAAACTTATCCATCATCGCCTCAGTGCCTTTGGTAACCCGCTGTCCGGATCGTCCACTCCCGGCACGTGTGACAACCCCGGCGGTGGCGCGATCTGTAAATTTTTGAACGCCGGAGTACATTTTCCCGATAATGCGCGAGCGTTCGGACAGGGTTTGTAGCCAGCGTGCCAAACGGTTTCGGACCAATATCCCGAGAAATACCGAGATGGCAACGAGGACCAGAGGGTGAACCTGAACCAGTACATCACTCAGCCCTGAGGGAGGCAATAGCAACGCGGCAAACGGGATGATCATAGACAGGAATCCGGCTAAAAGGCTGCCAAATGCCATGGTGAGCAACACGGTACCGATGCGGTCGCGCCGCCACACTCCGCTAAATAATAGCAGGAAGCCAGTGATGACAATTGCTGTCAATTGGCTGTTCGGTGCGGCGATGACATGCCCCTGAATGACCAGGGTCGTGGAGTCGGCACCTGTTGTACAGGAAGCGTCCTGTCCCAAACGCTGCAACGCGGCAGTGATCTTCGTCCAGGCAGAATTGCTGAACCAATGCGCAATCATGCTGACCGGTTTCACCGGTGGAGGAGCAAATAAAAGCGCGAACGCCAGAGCACGCCCAGACTGCTTGAGGACAAATGGTCCATAAGCGAGGTAGATGACACCGGCGGCAACGACAACCAGACCAATCGCCGCAACGGTCAGCACATGAATGAGGTGAGACACCATTACGAGCAAACATCCGAGATACAGGAGCCAGGGAGAGCCGCGCCGTTTGTTCCGGGGGGTCATCTGCCACGCTTCCAGCAACCGATTACGGTCTTGCCAAAGCAGAGCGGCTGAAAAAAGTGGCACGAAGGGTTCGAAGAAGAGGGGCGAACTGGGCTGGCTCCACCAATGGTCCTCACCCATATACCAGAAAGCAGGAATGAACGCGGCTGCTAACCAGGCAAATATAATAATGATCCACTCAGGACTACGCTTGAAGAGTGCGATTATATCTCGACCAGTGGAGATACTGTTGCCGCTCTGTCGCGCCCACCAGCCCACAGGGGCAGGGGAGTCAGGGCTGGAGGCAACATCGTAAGCAGTGTTCATGATAGGAAAGGTGTACTGGTAGTCATTACGGGGAAAACTTCGTAATCATTTCAAAGGCGACAACACCCCGGTCTGCCAAGCGGCGTTGAGCAACCCCCTTGCCCGGAACAAACCACATCACGGCGGGATAATCAACGCGCTGCGTACCGCTATTCAACGAAATGATTCCGTCGAGGCGATAGGCGAGGATAGTGTCAAAGGGTGTCTTGACAGAATCTACCGCACTGATCCGGTGGAACGCAATTGCGCCAAACTCTTGTTTCTCGAGGCGTGCGGTTCCACTCCATTGCAGGTATTCGCCCTCCTTGACAGGATATTTGAGCACAGGAATAGCCGGGCTGAACACCAGCAACTTCTTTTCTGTCTCGCCGAGCGCGAGGAGTTTCATTCCACCCGAAGGATCGGTCTGATAAATCTCGATACGGAACGGTTTGCCCGCACGGGAAGAGCGCACCATCATACCCGTTCGCCCGTCAACGACGCGATAGGGACCGACGACCCGAATCTCACTATCCACGTTTTTTTGCTGGCGCATGGTGATCGTCCGCCAGGACTTGCCGGGAGTGAGGGACCAGAGCGGGCCGGTTCCTTTAGGCAACTCTGTCTTTTTACTCGGATTTTCCGTAATGAAATCGGACTCTTTACCACCACTGCCACCTTTAGCATCATTATCGCAACCCGAAAGAGTTGTTATGATCGCCAGGGTAAGAACGCCGATTCGGGCGTAGCGATTCGCGTTACGAAGCATCATCACTGCTCCCGCCAGCCGCCTGGGCTAACTTGCTCGACCGATTGCGCCAGATCGAACCGTCGCCTTTTATCCCTTGATACATGCCACGGGAAACCTCGTATAAATTACGACGGGCTTGCGCCCCGGTCGTATCGCCCGGAGCGATCCGGGTGTATGCGCGAACGATGACACACTGTTTTCCGTTCATCACGGTGTTCCAGCCCACTTTCATCCGCTGGCTTATGTCCGCATAGGCGTGCATGTCGCCGATGCCACTCGTAGTCCCGTCCTCGTACTGCACCCAGAACAACATCAAGACACGCACCCCGCTGTCTTCGTGCTTGAGGACCATTGCACGGGCGGTGTTGTCTTTGTCGAATACCTTCGGAAATAACTGTGCCGTGAGGGTGAATCCATAGCCACTCATACACATCGCCGGTTCATGATACGCATCGAACGATTCCCCAGAAATGATGTGAACGTCGACCGGCTCGTCGAACGGGTTCTTATACTGTCGACCGAGCGTTTTGGGCTCACCCAGAAGTTTGACGGTGGTGGACTCCAACGGAACGTCAATCGCTCTCCAGGGTCCGATTTCATTGGGCACTTCAGGAAGCCACTGACCGCGTTGTTGCATCCGGGTCCCGGTGATGATTCCCATGACGGCCATCGCCGTAAATATGGCTCCAAGGCGAATAAAAGGCTTCAAACGAGACGAATTCATGCGTGTTTACTCCTCGTCCGGCAACATTTCATCATCATAGTTATACTGCGCACGCGGACCAATGCGACCAGCAAGCAAAAATGTCAGGTAGAAGGCGAGAGCAGTGAATACCCAGGAGTTTGCATCGTGGAGATTCTCCGCAAGACCGGGATTCTGCACACCGATTGCACCCATAATCACAATGCGGATGGTATTCATCACGAGTGCGATTCCCGCCGCGCAACCCAGCAGGATCATCGTTATCGTCCACCGGATTTTGCGCAACAACGCCAGAAAAAGCGTCAGCACCAAAACAGGAAGCAAAATGCCCACGCCACTACAGGGACCGCTCACCTGGGCGGTGTAGGAACCGATCGAAATGAAGTTCCCGATAGTGTGTGCTTGCGGATAAATCAGCTTGAGAAGCGCACCCGCCACCGTCGCGCAACCGCGTTGCAGATAGCTGGTAGCCATATCAACGAGCGAACCCGGCACCGGGATCATCGTGACCGCAAACAGAAATGGACGCCACAGCGTTCGCAATAGCGTGAATCCATAGATGTTCAGCACGATTCCGATAACCGTAACCCAGAAGCCGACAACGGCAATCATGCCGATTGTGGTTATGTAGGAGAAGAAAAGAATCAAACAGCCTATGTAGGCGACGATAGGTGTCCCCCGGCGCGACTTATGCCCTTCGGGATAAATGTCCGCGAGTCCCCGATAAGTCGAGGAAAACGAATCGCGCTCCGCCCAGATGAGATAGGCGACCCCGAGAGGGACTAAAGGCTGAAAACCGAGGGCGTCACTGGATTGGGTCCATTGCTGGGCGAGCCACTGTACGGGGCCGTACAAACTCAGCAACAAAGGGATTATCAGCAAAAACCAGTGTTTCTCTTGCTGAAGAAACGCCCCCACATCGGTCAGAATCCGACGTTTGTCCCCACTTCTTGCCAGGTCGGTAAGAGTTTTCGGGGAAGAGTTATACGTTCGCGCTTCCATTGCCACATCGAATATTTTAACACAGAAATGAAGAAATGGCTATCGTCATCGGTTTACACAGTGGAATCAACAATAACCCGTGATTCCGGCTGGAAAAATATTCGACCCCAACCACTTTCCGGAAACTATAGAAGTAGATCTGGCGTCATATCAATCGGTTGAATAGAAAACGTCGCCAACAAAGAGGCGGTTTCAGGCTGCAATATGTCCTATTTTCTTATCAATCAATGGTTTGCGGTTGGTCGCCATGACTGGCAAAAAGTTCCGGTGTCGGAAAACACCGCTACCGTCTGCGGTGGGCAGTGAGTAAGTCGTAATCAGAGTGATTATTTTATTCTGATTCGGCATGACAGAAACAAGAAAGGTAGAACCGGAATGATCGAACAGCGTGATGATAGGACCAGAGAAACAACCTCGCGATTTATACAATCGTTAGAAAAAAAGGCGGTTTTAAAACCGCTACAACCACCCACAGCGACAGTCGGCACCGTTACGCACGAGGGGAGTTTGACGAAACGCCTCGTTGTCGCTGGTTTGCCGGTCGCGCTACTGGTGGCGTGGAGCGTTGTGTCGCTCGCAGGGCGAACGTTGCACAACAGTCTGAACAAATCCGATAAACAGGCGCGGGCTGCCAGCGAACGCCAGGCAAAAACCGTCGCCGGGAGCCTAATCGGATATATGACAAATGACAGCGTCGCCCCGGAGGAGATGCAGTTTTCCGAGCAAGCGACCTTTTCTATGCATCGGAACATGCCCGTGAACGATTGGAATGTTGTCTACAACACAAAATCGGGACGTCAATATCTGATCCGCCTGAATTCCGCGACCCGTCAGGTATATGCGGTCAACCTGATTCATGCTGAGCCAACCCCGCTCGCCATCGCGCGACCAGTCCGTAACAAGATGAGTGAATCAGAAGCGCAACGGTATGCCCTCCACTATCTCAAATGCCTGGGGGGCGATATTGACTCGATCTCCATGGAATCGCGAACCATACACAGCCCGGCAGACGAGCCGGGTGAGTCGCAACATATCGGCGGAGGGGATGCCTACCTTTTCTCCTATCGTCGCCAGATTTCCGGGGGCGGGGAGCGTCTTGTGATGATTGCCATCAACCAGGAAACGGGTGGGATAGATTACTACTGGAACCCCTCCGGGGCCATGTGACGCCGAATCCGCCTGGAAATCGGGCACGAAAAAGCGCGTCCCCATAGAGTTCGACGGGGACGCGCTTTTTCGTCGGATCGTTACCTATCCGCCCTTTTGTACTTTGATGTCTGCCACGGCTGATTTGGCAGAGGCGATCAGCGGGTCTGTCGGCGGCGCGACTTGCAGGAACTTGTTGAACGCATCCAGCGCGGTGTCGAGATACTTGGTATCTGCCTTCCCTTTATCGCTGGCGTTTTTGTACGCGGCAAATCCCTTACAATAGTAGGCAAGGGAGTACTTGGCATTTGCCGCTATCGCCTTGTCACAATCCGCGATTGCCGCATCCCACGCAGCCCCGGCTTTATCCGGGTCAGCGTCTCCCACTTTGTCACCGATCTTGTTGTTGATTAGCCCACGCTCGGTCAGTGCCATGGCACTGTTCGGCTCGATTGCCAGTGCGGCGTTCGCATCCGCCATCGCCTTGTCAGTGTCGTCGGTCAACCGATACGCCGTTGCTCGACTCGCCAGCACCGGCGCATCCTTACCGTTTTTCGAAAGATAATCGCTGTATGTCTTGATCGCATTCGCGTAGTCTTTTTTGGCGAAATAAACTCCGCCCAACTCTTTCGTCGAAGCTGTGATCAGTGCGGGATCTTTCTCAACCGCGAGGTGCCGGACATACATTGCGATGGCGTCGTCAGGCTTGCCAAGAGACCGTTTGATCCGAGCATGGAGCAAAAGAATGTCCGGGTCGACCTTGCTACCCACTTTTGTCTCATATGCGGTCAGGTCCGTATCCGCTTTCGCGAAAGAGGCGGCATCCTGTTTATCCACATACAAACTGGCACGTGCGACGACCAGGTCGGCATTTTCGGGGTTCAACGGGATCGCTTTCGTATACGATGCGATAGCATTTTCCGTGTCACCCTTGAGAGCTTGATTTTGCGCGAGGTAGATATAAACCTCCTTATCCGACGGTGTCAAGGTTGCCACTTTATTGAAGTCGGCGATAGCGAGGTCGTATTGCTTGGTTTGCGAATACGCGGCACCACGGTTGAAATAAAGGTTCGCCGCGGCTTTCGGATCGGTAGGAGGCGTTCCGAGCACTATTGTGTACTCCGCAATCTGCGTGGCAGGATCGCTGTAAAGACTCACCAAATCTTGGTAATACGCCGCCCCATTGGTGTCCTTCGGTCTGAGAGCGACATATTTCTTCATCGTCGCCAGAGCTTTTGCACCGAGCGATTTATCACCCTTGGCTTTTGCGAGTGAATCATACGCAGAAGCCTGCTTCAAATGCGCGTCCGCAAACTGTTCGGATTTCGGATCGGCGTTGAGGATAACTGCCTCCGAGTCCGGAACCACTTTATCGTAAGCTTTCGTTTCGTTGTAGGCGATCATCCGTCCGTAGTACGATGCGGCATCCTTGTTGTCTATTTTGATCGCTGCGGTATAGGCGGGTACCGCCTTGTCGTAATCTTTCGTCAATAGATACGCCGAACCAAGGTTGTAGGCAGCGTCACCGGCATTCGGACCCGTCGGGAACGCGGTCGCGTAGGTTTGGAAGTCCTTGGTGGCGTTCGGATAATCTTTCAACGACATATAGGACATGCCGCGCAAAAACAGGGCGTTGCTTTCTTTGTTATTCGCCGCAATTATCTTGCTGTACGATTCCACCGCCCCACGATGGTCGTCGGTTTCCCGTTGCGCGTCTGCGAGCAGTTTGGTGCCGATGAGGGCGTTCGCCGGGTTCTTTTCCAGGGTAATGTATTTGGTGAGATCTGTTTTAGCCGCCGCATAGCCCGCAGGAGTCTTCAAAGACACGTTCGCCAGACCGCGCAGGTAATAGCCATAGGGTTCGCCCGGCGCAAGCGTGATGTACTGGGTCAAATCCTTGATCCCGAGATCGTACTGCTTGGCTTGCACATAAGATCGTCCTCGTTGCGCGTAGCCATATGGGTTTTTCGGTGCCGCGGTAATGCCCTTGGTGTAGTTCGCCAGAGCGTTGGCATTGTCTCCCTGCGCCGCGTAAGCGTCACCGATGAGAAGGTAGGCGACGCCGCCATCCGGTCCCCCCTTAGCGGCGATTTTGGTGTATGCGGTAATCGCGTTAGGGAAATCTTTCTTCGCCAGATACAGGTCCCCACGCAACTTCTCATCTACTTTCCCCGCGTCCAGCGACTGTACCTTGGCGAGGTCGGCAAGACCTTCGTCCGCTTTGCCCAGTTCTTTGTAGGCATAGGCGCGGTTCAGATACCCTTCGATCAATGCCGGGCGTAGCGTGATGAATTGCCCGAAGTCGTCGGCGGCTTTGTCGAACTGTTTGGCTCCGTAGTACGCGATTCCCCGCTTCAAATACAGGGTGAACTTTTTCGGCGTCGCCTGAATCATCGTCGAATAGATCGAGATCGCCCGTGCGCTATTTCCGGCGGCGAGAGCGGCTTCCGCCTCGGCTTCTGTCCCGGCTTGCGCGACGACGAGAGCCGGAAAAATCATGGTTTCGCCGGGCTGCAACGGTTGCGCCCATGCGATGTTGGTTGGCATGCTCATCAACGCAACCATCCCCAGAGTCGGCAATATAGCGAGTGATACGCCTCGCTTGCGAGAAATTCGGTTCAAAAACATAACGGTTCGTCTCCTGCGCTTGTTTAGATGCCCCAAGGGGAAGCGCATTTCAGGAATATTATCAGAATGAAAGTGTCGGTACATTATAACCGAACGCACCGACACATTTCTATGGGTTTTTGCAAAGACAGGACCGTGGAACGGGATCAACCTGTCCTTTTATCAACGTTTGCGACGGTGCGGACGTGACGCTGCCTCCGAAGGGAACGGCATCACATTTTCCTTATCCGCCGATTGCCTTCGTCAATTTCGCGATCACCGATTTCGCATTCGGCACTTGCGCATTACCCGGAGCCAGTTCGACAAACTTATTCAACGCCGTCAGCGCGTCCTGTCGCTGTGATTTTTGTGCGCCGGGCGTCAGGTTATCAATATCCGCGTTTTCTGCGAGGGACAGCCCTTTGAAATAGTACGCTCCCGCGTAACCGGCGTTGCTGGTGATCGCCCGATTGGTGTAGTCTGTCGCCTTCTTATAAAGCGGGAGTGCTTTGTCGGGATCCACGGCGGCGGCTTTCGCGGCTTGCGTATAGTATAGCGAACCTACCAGCGTGAGGGACTCCGCATCCGGCGCGGTGGAGGCTGCCGTTTCGAAGTCGGCGAGTGCTTTCGCTTCGTCACCGCTATCGAGGAACGATTGCCCACGCACTTTAAGGACCTTGACATCGCCCGGTTTTGCCGTGAGGTAGCTCGTATAGTCCGCGATGGCTCCCGCATAGTTCTTATTACCGCGTTGCAGATCCCCCCGGAGCGTCAGGGCATCCAGATACTTGGCGTGATCACTTTTCGCAGCACTAAAGTACGCGTCGAACTCCTGCTTGGCAACGGTTTTGTCCCCGGACGCCAGATACAGGTTCGCCACGAGATACTGAACGTCGGCGCGACGGGCG
>JACMIS010000208.1 GCA_014381035.1 Armatimonadota bacterium | reverse complement strand
TGAACGGCGTCGGGGCGAACGAATCGAGGCAACGTACCGCACGCTCGGCGTGCGCTTCGGCTTCGCGGCGGGCGAACTCGAAGCCTCCGCTACGGGCGATGATCCCGGTGATCGTTGCGATATCGGTGTCGGACAGGTCCTGCCGGTTGAACAGCTCCCCGAGGCTCGCTTTCGTTTCCGCGTCGCTCACGGCTAGCGCATGGATTAGCGGTAGGGTCACGCGCCCGTCTTTCAGGTCCGTGCCGAGCGGCTTGCCGGTGTTCTTCGGATCCCCTAGGAAGTCGAGCAGGTCGTCGGCGATCTGGAACGCCACGCCGAGGTGCAAGCCGTACTGCTGCAGGGCGGCGACTTCGACTTTGTTCCCACCGCCCACCATGGCGCCGGTTTCGCAACATCCGGCGAGAAACAACGCTGTCTTGCGGCGGATCACTTCCTCGTACGTCTCCGACGTGATGGTCAGATCGTGCGCGACCGATGCCTGCAACACTTCGCCCTCCGCCATGCCCACCGTTACGTCGCTGAACACGCGCACAATCGCGAGGTTTTCGTCGTTATGTGCGAGGAGGGAAATAGATTTCGCGAGTAAAAAGTCGCCGGTGAGCACAGTGATGCCGTTGCCGAAAACACTGTTCGCGGTCGGTCGTCCGCGCCTCTCCGGGGCCTCATCTACTACGTCGTCGTGCATCAGCGACGCCATGTGGATCATTTCCGCCGCCGACGCCGCCGCGTACGCCCGCTCCGCCGGAAAGGTACGCCCGACCAGTCGCGCCGAGAGCAGGGCGAGTGCGGGGCGGAGCCGCTTCCCCCCGGACAGCAGGGTGTGCCCGGATATGTCACGCACCCGTCCGATCTCGGAACGGGTCGCCGCAAGGAGACGATCCTCGACGGCGCGAAGGTCGTCCTCGATCGGGGCGAGGAGCGAAGGCTGTTTCGGTTCGGGCGGCTCGATTCGATGGAAGGCGACGCTGTTCATGAGTTGTTTCCTTCTAACACACCGTGGCGTTGTTTGGTTCCGCGGTGTACGACCACGGTGCCAAAGGTCAGGTTCGTTACCGAAATGTCTTCGAGATGGGCGTCACGCATCATGCCCGCGATTTCGGCGCGGGTATAGAACGCGGCGACACTTTCGGGCAGGTATTCGTACGCGGCTTTGCGCCCCGAGACGAGACCGCCGATCAGCGGCATGACGTGCTTCGAGTACCAGTTGTATAGTTTGTTGAACGCGGGGTTTGTCGGCTGTCCGAACTCCAAAATCACGACACGCCCGCCCGGCTTCACCACCCGCGCCATTTCGCGAATGCCGAGCGGCACGTCGGCGACATTGCGAATCCCGAAGCCGACCGTGACGGCATCGAACGCGTCCGCGGGAAAGGGGAGGTTCTGAGTGTCGGCGATTTGCCACAGGATGTTGGGACGGTTGCGTGTCCGCGCCTTCTCCTCACCCAGTCGGAGCATCGGGGCGGAAAAGTCAGTCGCGTCGATCCGCCCGGTGTCGCCTACGGCGCGGTGCAACTCGAACGCCAGGTCGCCGGTGCCGGTGCAAACGTCGAGCGCGTGGTCGCCCGGCTTGAGCGCGGCTTGCCCGACCGCGACGCGACGCCACCAGTGATGGAGCGGACCCGACAGGAGGGAATTCAGGCGGTCGTACGTCGGCGCGATGGCGTCGAACATTTCGCGCACGTAATCGTGTTTCGTGTCGGCCGTCGGCAGTACGCCGCTTGTTGTCCCCGGTTGCGTTGTCATGACAGGTTTTTACAGATTGTGTCTTCCTTCACAATCTTTTTCTTGTACCAGAATTATACAACGGGGCGGGGGAAATGCGCCAACATTTTTGAACGGGTTCATTATTACCAAAACCGCGAACGGGGCGGCTCACGCCGGTTTTTTGTCGGGGGTTCGCCCCCCCCCGACTACCCCCTACCGCATGACGAGCGTTTGCCACTTGTCTCGCGGAGTCATCAGGGCACGGATGATCTCCCGCTTGCCTTCCGCCACCGCTTTAGGGGTCTTGAAACCGTCGGCGATTTGCAGAGCGCGGGGCAGGTCGATCCATGCCATTGCGGCAAGTGCCGGGCGGATTGACCAGGTTTCGTTCTCGTTTTCGGGGTTCATCTCGCGGGCTTGATGCATCGCTACTTCCAGCAGTAGTCGGCAAGCGTCCGGCATCTCGTCGCCCACAAGAAGCGAAATACGGGCGGCGTTCTCGGTCGCATTCCCGTCGAATACGCCGACGCCGTCGTTCAACGATTTCACCAACGCGGCACGCATTTCCGCCACTATCACCGCATCCCCGGTCTGGCGGGCGGCCTCAATGACATCGGCGTATCGTTTGACCTTCTCCCATTCCCGGTCGCTTTCGACGGCCTCCCGGTACTGTTTTTGACGGACCGCCGGGTCTTTTACCCCGCTCGCCGCCCAGATCAGGGCTTGCCAACGGGAGTTCTCTGGTGCCTGCCTAGCAACCCATGCTGCGCCGTCTCCGTCGAACGGCGCGACATTTTTTGCGAGTCGGGGATACATGTTTCTCTGATCATAGCCGCCCTGCGATTTAACGGTGCCGTCTGCTATCCAGCCTTCGAGCAGTGCTTTCGCTTCCATAGGTTGCTCGTCCGCTATTGCTCCTATGATCTCGACAGCGGTGTTCTCGCGCGCTTCTTTCGGAAGGTCCCTCACCCGCTTTGCCGCCCGGATGGCATCCCCTTGCGCCGCGAACCGGATCGCTTCCCCTGTCGCGGTATTCGCATCGCCGAACTCCTTTGTTGCCACCTCGACCGTGCGCGTGAACCATTGATCGGCGTCGGCGGTCCGGAGTCGGAAAGCCAGTTTCGTGAGGTGGAGCATGCTCCAGACGTGATCTATCGCGATGCCCTTGCCGATTTCCTTTTTCGCGATCTCGTAGCAGTCGGCGGCGAACGCCGGGTCACGCACCGCGAACGCCATCCCCAACTCGAAATTGCGGAAGAAAACCATCCACGGATCGCGCCAGTTTTTGCGTTCCTTTTCGAACAACACCCTCGCCGCATCGGGATTTGTCGTGGTCGCGGCGACTAACACCCCGCCGAGATGCTGTTCTTTGACCGTCCCGTCTTTCTGC
>JACMIS010000207.1 GCA_014381035.1 Armatimonadota bacterium | reverse complement strand
TGCGCCGGTTCCCGGCGCAGTCGCGGGAAAGGATTAAGACCAATCAAACAGCAACAAGCACCGCAGGTCCAACGATGCAACGTAAGGTTGCCCCCCACGGGGAGTGCTCCCCCGGAGGGGGCGGGGGGGGCGAAAACAGACGACAGCGGAACCGCCGCGCGTTGGAAACCGTTATTGTAGACGACTTATGAAACATCGAACCCTTTTTGTGCTGACACTTCTACTTGGTGGCATCGCTCTTTCCGGTTGTCCTGGCGGGAATAACGACGCCGAGACCACCGTCACGCCCACGTTACGACCGACCCGCGACGCCAAGGCGACCGGCGCGTTCGTTGATACCGATCCGTGGTTACTGACGACGACTGACGCGAACGCGGCACGGGGCAATCAAGGAATATACCTGTCGAACGGCACTATTGGTGCAACGTTCGGCAATCGTGGCTTCGGGGATAAAGAAGGCGTGGTCTACCGTACCGGACTGTACGACGAGAAGGAAGCTCTCCGACCGATCCCCGCCGGACACATTGCTGCCATCGCCGCCCCGAAACCGGATGAACCCTATCGGCAAACGCTGGATATCAGGCGGGGCGTTCTTTCCACCGAATACGACCGGTCTACCGTGACCGCATTCGTCTCGGCGGCGCGACCCGATATTGTCGTGATTCATGTCAAAGGGATTCCGAAGAACGAAATCATGTCCGGGGCGACCGACCGCCTCGGGAAATCGGAGGCTATTTTCGGGGCGAAGGGCGTCCCGACCCGCTATGTTTGCGCGGACTACGCGTATGGTGCGGACCCGGACGCGACCGATTCGTTTACCGCCGTCTACGCGCTGAGCGAAGCCGTGACGGAGCAGGGCGCGAAAAAGGCGGCGGCAACGGCGGCACAAACCGCGCTCGCCAGCGGCTTCGAAGCACTTCTCACGGAACATACCCTCGCCTGGGAAAGCCGTTGGGCGGAATCGGGTATTACCATTGATGGCGATCCCGAGGCACAGCAGTTGGTAAATAAACTAATGTTCGACCTGTTGCAATCCGTGCGCGTCGGTGGGGATGATTCGGTCGCCCCGGAAGCGTTGTCGGGTAATTTCTATAAGGGGCATATTTTCTGGGACGCCGACATCTGGATGTTTCCCGCCCTGCTCGCGCAGTACCCGGACGCGGCAAAGAACCTGCTCGACTACCGCTACAAGCATCTGCCGGAAGCGCGTGCCATCGCCGAAGCACAAGGGTTCGCGGGCGCGGATTACCCGTGGGAGTCGGCGAGCAGTGGGAGGGAAACCGCGCCGAGCGGCTTTTCGACCGAACGTCATGTCACGGCGGGCGTCGGGTTCGCCGCGTGGCAGTATTTCCTGGCGACCGGCGACACCGCGTGGCTGAAAGAGCGCGGCTACCCGGTGCTTTCCGGGGTCGCCGATCACTTCTCGTCCCGCGCCAAAAAGAACGTGGCGTCGGGGAAGTACGAGATCAAAGGCGTGTTCGGTCCCGACGAAAACAAGGGCAAGGTGGATAACAACACCTACACCAACGCCCTGGCGAAATACTGCCTGGAAGCGGCGGGGAAGGCGTCGAAAATCGTCGGCAAGCCCGTCGATCCGAAATGGGCGGAAGTAGCGAAAAACATCGCACTGCCGTTCGACAAAGAAAAGGGGGCGTACCTGACGCGTGACGCCGACGAACTCAAATCCACGAAGCAAGCCGACGGCGAGTTGGTGATCTACCCGGCGCGGCTCCCGATGCCGAAAGCGACCGCGGAGAAAACGTTCGACCTGCACGCCCCGCGCCCGATCAAAACCGGTCCGGCAATGACAGCGTCCATGCACGCGCTGATCGCCGCGCGTCTCGGTCGCGACGAGGAAGCGGAGCGGTATTTCCGCGAATCGTACCGCCCGTTCGTGCGCGGACCGTTCGCGCTGTTCTCGGAAAAGCGGACCTTGGACCGGTGCGTTTTCACCACCGGCGCGGGCGGGATTCTGCAAAGCGTGATTTACGGATTTGGCGGTGTCGATTTCGACGACTGGGACGCGATGGCGAAAGCCCCGGTCGCGCTCCCGCCGACGTGGAAATCGCTCACGATTCGCGGCGTACAACATCAGGGAAAGCGATACACGGTCACGGTAACCAAAGATGGGCGGACGGTGACGGCAGAATAAAGGAACACACCCTTACTGCCCATTCGTAACTCCCCTATGCGATAGGAACAAGCCCCGCGTCGTCTAGGGCGCGGGCTAACAGGTCGGCGACCCCGATTTCGCCCGCCCAGTGTTGCATATAGGGGATGTCAAGGTGTTCGGCTTGCGCGTGTAAAACGCCCTGCACGTCACGCCATTGTCGCTCGGGCTGCTCGTTCGTCATGCGATACCAAAGAGGTTTTTGCAAAACCAAATCTTCGGGGCTGGCGTACCACGCGAAAAATGCATCGTCACCCTCGCCGGTTTGTTTCGTTCGTCGCCGCTCCCATTCGCCGACGCGCCACGGGGTTTCTTCCGGTACAAACACATCGGCTTTGGTCATAGTTTCCAGATACAGGAGATTAAACGAGCCCTTACGGGCAATGGCATCGTGGATAAGGTCGGCGTCCAGATAAAACTCGCCTTGAAGGCGGGCGACAATCGCGTCTACATTCGTCGCGTCGGTCATGCGGGCGACTATATCGATGTCTTGCGTGAAACGCGGCGTTCCCCACGCCGAACTCGCCACGGAGCCGCCGACAAAATAGGGAACGCCGAGTTCCTCCAAAAGCGCGGCAACTTTGCGTAGAACGATGTCGGTTTCGGAAGAAGTCATTGTCTACCCTTCCGCGTCTGCATTGAAGCCAGTCGCTTTTCGCACCAGTTCCGCGCCGTAGTACCGCGCCGCGACGCGCAAGAGTTGTTCACGGTCGGAGGCATCGGGAAACTTTTCTTTCACGTCAGATAGCACTAAACTGATAGCCGAACCGGTTCATCTCGCGGACGCGGCGCAGTTTCTGGGTGAACGTCATCGCGCGAATACCAGCGATATACATGGCTTCGATTTTGGGGTGCGTGTCGTCGAAAAGCGGCTTCATGCAGGGCAGTATACCGTTTTGTTTGGCGAACTACTCACGGTGTTTAGCAAGCGCACCCACGCTCGTGAGTAGTTCGCCAAACGAACGAGTGCCTGCCTCCGGCACGACCACTGGCGCGTTGATTTGTGCCACCGCGATGCTACGTTTGCCATCCGCGAGAGTGTATCGGAACGCGAGCGTATTGCTATCGTTCAGATCACTGGTGAAGCTGAGACTGCTCACAGTGGTGCGAACATCGCGGTGCCGGTCCGCACCACCTGAAATGCCGCGGCGACACCCGAAAGTGCGGCGAAGATGCTCTCGCCACCCGCATCCAGAACGGCGATGGCGAAGGCACCGGTCGCGCTCCCGCCGACGTGGAAGTCGCTCACGATTCGCGGCGTACAGCACCGGGGAGAGCGATACATGCTCACAGTAACCAAAGACGGACGCACGATAACGGCGGAGCGACCCACGGTTAACAGATGTCCTATGGCTACCGAGTAATATTGCACTAACGAAGCCGATAAAAACGTGACGCTGGCAGGGAGCGAATCGTTTTACTGCCGGGGGACGTATACACAACAGTCGCGTTCCGTGCCGGGGAAGATTCAGCTTTCTGTCCACCGGAACCGCTGGACCTCTCCCTGGGGTATCCCGTCCTGCGACTGCGAATCGGCACCGAGCGTGTAGTCTTCCGCGGCGCGGGCGGCGGACGTTGCGGCGGTGGCACCGGTGAAGAGCGTGCCCGCTATGGCACCGAGACGCAACACGTCCCGCCGGTTCATTCCCGCCGCTTCGCTCATAACTCCTCCACCTTACGCGCCGCGACGAGAGCGAGCAACCCGCCCGCCGTAACGCTGGCGGCGAGCACGATCAGGCTGGCGGCGAAATTCATTTCCTCTGCCGCCCCTGCGGTCGCCTCCTGCACCTTGCCGACCGCGAACGGTCCGAGAAACCCGCCGAGGTTCCCGACCGCGTTGACCAGCGCGATACCGCCCGCGAGTGCCACCCCGCCGCGCGCCGCCAGTGCCCGCGCGGGCAACGCCCAGAACGGACCGAGGGTCGCCCACATTCCCGAAGCGGCTATGGACAACGCCGCGAGCGAAAGGGCGGGAGAGTGCGAGAAGAGCGCACTGGCGACCAGACCAAGCGCACCGACCGCGGCGGGCACGGCGATGTGCCACTTCCGCTCGCCGGTGCGGTCGGAGTGGAAACCGTTCGCGACCATGACAATACCCGCCGCCGTATACGGTATAGCCGTCAACAGCCCTACCCGTAACGGATCATCCTTGGCACCCATCGAGGCGATGATCTGCGGCAGCCACATCGAAATGCCGTACATCCCGGCAACCAGGAAAAAGAACGTCGCACAAAGCAGGGCAATTTCGGGTCGTCCCAGTTGTGCCCAGAGCGAGGCGTGTTTCTCGTCTTCGGTCGGGTTGGCTCCCAAACCGCCGCCGCGTTCCACGTGGGCGACGACGTGCTCACTTTCTTGTGCGGTCAGCCAGGGTGCCTGACGCGGACCGTCGGGGAGGCAGGCGAGGACGACAAACCCCATCACAACGGCGGGCAGTCCTTCGAGCAGGAACATCTGTTGCCAGCCCGACAAACCGGGGAAGATCGGCGGCATCTTCATCAGCCAGCCGGAAAGGGGACCGCCCAGAATAAAGGCGACCGAGTTTGCCGTCATGAAAAGCGCGACGACGCGTCCCCGCTGCCGGGGCGTGAACCAGTAGGTGAGGTACAGCAGGACGCCCGGATAAAAACCGGCTTCGGCTATACCGAGGGTAAAACGCAGGGCGTAAAAAGTCGGGACTGAGTTGGCGAAAAGCATCGCCATCGCGACGATCCCCCAAGAAACCATGATGCGCGCGATCCAGCGACGCGCCCCGATCTTGCGCATGAGCAGGTTGCTGGGCACTTCAAAGAGGAAGTAGCCGATAAAGAAAATACCGGACCCGGTGCCGAACACCGCCTCGCTAAACCAGGGGAGTTCGTTCATCTCCAGCTTGGCGAAACCGACGTTCACCCGGTCCAGATACGCGATCAAATAAAGAAAAAACAGAAACGGTAGCAGGCGAACTGCCGCCTTTCGCACCGCCGCACGCTCCGCCGCCGGGTCAGAAGGAACCGACACGTCCCCAAAATCGTCGCGGCGTACCGCTCCCTCCGTCTCAATAACTGTTGCCATAACCGGGATTGCCACTCCGTTGTAGCGGGCTTGCGCCCGCGCTTGCTTACCTGTTCGGCGCGGGTTCGTCCAATTCCTACTCGCGTATCGTCCGGAGGCGCGACCGCCTTATAATTGGGCGAGGCGGTTGTCCGCGTCACCGAACTGTTTCAGCGAAACGCCCATCCGGTCCATCAGGGACAGGTACAGGCTACACAGTTTGCGGTTCTCGTCACCCTTGTCCCGGAAGTCCAACACGCGCCCCGAAGCGAGCGTCCCGCCGAGGTTCCCCACCGTCAGGATCGGCAGGGTCGAGTTGTCATGCCGGGAGCCGGAGAACATGTTGGACAGCCAGAGCAGGCACGTGTTGTCCAGAACGGTCTCCTCGCCTTCCGGCATCGCCTGCAACCGATTCGCCAGGTAGGCGAGTTGCGTGACATAATGCCGGGTGATGCGCTCGTAACCCTCGGAGTTGTCGTCATGCGACGCCGGGTGGTGGGCATCCCGTACCCCGAGGAATGGATAGAACAGCCCGGAAAGGTCGCGACACATCAGCATCGTCGCGATGCGGGTCTTGTCGGTCTGGATCGCCAGTGCCACGATGTCACACATCAAGCGCATATGCTCGCGGATGTCTTCGGGTAGCCCGTTCTCCGGTCGCTTCATGTTCATAAGCGGCTTGCCCCGATCCTTCGCGTTCGCGGCGGCTTTTCCCAGATCACCGCGCATCCGTTGGGCACGCTTTTCCACCTCACGCACGCTCGTCAGGTACTCGTCGAGCTTCGTCCGGTCGTCGCGGCTGAGGCGGCGGCGAAGTCCCGATGCTTCCGCGGAAACGCGATCCAGCACGCTTTCCATGCGTCGGTTGCCGTTGTTCTCGAAAAGACTGTCGAACGCCAGCGACGGATACACCTCGGTGGGGACCGGCGATTCCGCGGATTGCCAGGAGATATGCGAACTGTACGCCATCGAGAAGTTCGTCTCATGGAACCCGGTTAAGGGCTGTTCGCAGGCGAGAACCAGACTCGGCTGAACCGTATCCTGCCCGAGATGTGCCGCCAGTACCTGATCCATGCTGACGCCGCCATGCAGGACGGAGCCTTTCGTCAGCGGCATGCCGGATAGGATATTACCGGTCATACCGGGGTGGATTCCAACCCCGGTCGAGGGCTTATTGAAGAGTCCGTTGATGACGTTGAGTCGGGTCTTAAGGGATTCCAGGGGCTGAAGGCTCTTACTCAGTTCCATCGTTGCCCCCTCGCCTTTCGCCCACCAGTGGTCCGGGCTGATCCCGGTCCCCATGAACTGAACCACGAAGCGTTTCGGGGCGGCACTCGGTGCCTTCGGTTCGTCCGCCGTTGCTCCCCACACGGGGAGGGATTCGAGCCACGGTAAAGCCATGGCGACGCCCGCGCCACGGAGCAGAATGCGCCGCGACATCATTTCCTTCGATCCT
>JACMIS010000206.1 GCA_014381035.1 Armatimonadota bacterium | reverse complement strand
GTCGTTGTCGAAGGGATCACCCGTGCCCAGAGTCGAACCCAGAGTGTTGATAGTGATCGTTCCGCCGGGATTGATGAAGGAGTACCAGTCCACCTCGTTCGCGCCCGCAAGCGTCGCCGCGATTGACGAGGGGACCCCGACTTCTGTTGAGTCGGGCGGCGTCGGTGGTGGCGGCGGCAGAATGGTTGCCGGTGCAGCGTCAATGACCAGCGAATCTATGCCGATAAAACTGGAATTAGCCCCGTCACCGCCGTTCTCGACAAAATACCGGAACGCGATCCGTCCGTTCGTTGCGGCGGCGAGCCCCGAGATCGTCGCGGTGAAAGAAGTCCACCCGGTGGGATAGCCCGCCAATGTCAGACCGGGGTTGACACTGAGTAACAATGTCGAAAAATCCCCGACGCTCGTAGCCGTGCTGCCCACGTTCGCGCTGGAACCGTTGGTGCTGAGACGTACTTCCAACCGGTCGGGGAACAATACCGGGCTTGCTGTCCGCGTGAAAAATTGAAACGTGTCTCCATTATCGTAGGAGAATGTTGGCGTGATTGCCCAGTTACTGATCGTATTCACACCGGTGGTGTTGTTGAAGTTCGCCCCAATATAGGAATTTGTCGGTCCCGCCTGCGCCGGGAACACAGCCGGGTTGCCTTGAAACCAGCCCGTCGGACCCGCCGGGATACTGTTGTTTTGTAGGACCCACCCTTGCGGTGCAAGAGACACGATATTCTCGAACCCCTCCGTTAGTACGACCTCCGCGGAAACGGGCGTGGCACTGATCAGTGCCGACAATCCGACAACGGCGACCGCCGCTGAAAGATTGCGTAGATGACGCAACGAATGAAACATAATTAGTCCTCCTCGTATGGGAACGAGCGCGGTCAATGATGATACCCGCCGACGTTGGGCAGATAAAGGTAACACGTGAGAGAACTTCTATGTTTCCGCAGGTTGACTGAGTATATTTGTACGGCGAATAGGTTGCCGTATGGGTGATGTTGCAAGCGGAGCACATCGTGGGCTATCCCGATGGAAATAGCCACCTTCTACTTGCTTGCCACAGTATACCGCTCTTTCCAGTATTTGCATCTTTATTCTTCCTTTTTTTGTCAGGAAATGAAGGATCTGTAACACACAGGGGAGTGGGACTTCCGGCGCGTTTTTTCTTCACGCGGTACCATGAAACCGTGTTGGAAGATGAAAATGAAGCCGCGCTTTCCGGGTTGCGCGACGCCCTGCGCTCGGTGCGACGTTGGCGCGAACTGCTTTCCGACGCGGACCGGCAGACGCTTCTTTCGGACGTTGCCCGCATCGGGCTTGCCGTGGCGCGGGACTTGCATAGCGGCGTGCGTGACCTGGATATCGGGGAAGGCAATATCCAGGTCGTCCCCTGCCCGGTCGAGCGTCTGGCGTTTCTGCAAACCGTCGCGCCGCGCGTTCTCGCCGCCGTGACCCGACTCGAAGCCGAACCGCCGGTCGCCCTGCGTACCGCCGAGCGCGATGTACCGATGGAGCGGGCGCGGCGCATTTCGCCTGCCGCGCTACGCAGTCTTTCGCAAAAGCCGCCCGCCGTCTTCGGGAGGAACCGCCTTCGGGAGACCGTGTTTCTCCCGACACACGATACGCCGCCGGTTCGCGCCGCCAAAACCATCGTCGCGACATTCGCCCGCGACCTCGCCACCATTGCCGTGCTCGCGCAGGAGGCGCAGCTGACTGCCGTCTTTATGGAGGCGGAGCGGATTGGCGTCCGTCTGCAATACGCACTCCGCCGCCCCTTCTGGCGTGATTTTCCGACGCTTCCGTACGTCCCGCCACTCGCCCCGACGCTTCGCCGGAGCGGGGCGCACGTTCTTCTGCACGATGCCTATCGCCGCTACCGGGGTGGGTTTGCGTGGGATTGGTCGCACCCTCTATTTCGTCTTCCCGCCCGCGAAACATGGCTACTGTACGAATACTGGTGTCTGTTCGCGGTCATCGGATGCTTGCGGGGAATCGGGTTTCGGGTCGCTGACGCGGAAAACCTGGTGCGGATAACACAAAACGGTGTCGCGTTCACGCTTGCTACCGATACCGGTTCACGGATACGTTTGCGGCGCGGTCCCCAAAGCGTCTCCGTGACCTATCAGAGGCGATTTGATCGCGGCGAAAACGACACGGAGGGCTACCATTCTCGCGGGCAAGCCCTGATTCCCGACATCGCGGTGGAGTATTCCGGCCGGTTGCTGATTTTAGATGCCAAGTTCAAAACGTATGCCGAGCGCGGCGTAGACGGTGTTGCCGGAACCTATCTGACCGCGCTGGACGATATACGGCAACTGCATTCCTACCGGGACGCGATCCGTCACGGGAACGACCGAGCCGTTCGATCCGCGTGGGCACTGTATCCGGGGCGCGTGAGTGGCAAAAACCGCGCCGTTATCGCCTTTCCGGAATCGTCGCCCGCGAAACCGTTCGGGAACGGCGAAGTCGGCGCGGTTTTACTGCGACCGGGCGGGCGCGGAAGCGACACGCTTGCCGCGCTGATAGAAGATTCGTTACGCGACTAATTGCCGCACACATAGTCGCGGTAGCGGTCGGCGTGTATCTGCTCGAAGGATCGGATTCCGTCGTTCGTGTCGTCTTCCTGGGTTTCGTTCTTGTCTTTGGCGTGCTTGCTGCCTCCGGCGGCGGCGGTTCGGCGCAGACGGGTTATCGCACGGCGCAGAATATCCCGTTCGCTATCGAGCCGTTCCGACGTTTCCGTCATCTCCAGAAGCGTCTGCTTATCGCCGTTTTCGATGGGCAGGATACACGCGGTAATGAGCGAAAGAATAGCGGGGTCTTTGGGAAGATCGAACTCCACGATGCGCTGTCCCATCAGCGCGAGCTGACGCGTCAGGAACTCTTTCAACAGCGTTTGCACCTCTTCGCGCAGATCCTCGGTGATTTCAATCGCGGCACCGACGGCGGGATGGTCGATCAGTGTTTCCACGATACCGGTCCGGTACGACTCGACCTCGTGTTGCTCGATAAGTCGGAAACGATCCACGCCCTCGATTTCGATGTTGAATTCGCCTTCGGCGAGTCGCTCCACATGCAGGATACGTGCGGAACAACCAATGCGGAACGTTTTCGCCCGGCGTGGGTTGCTTATTGTCTGTTGCTCGGCGCGAAGCAGAACGACCCCGAATAAGCGGGAACCGCCCAGGCACCGTTCGATCATCTCCTTATATCGCTCCTCGAAAATGTGGAGCGACATTTTCATGCCGGGGAAAAGCACGAGGTCAAGCGGAAACAGCGGCAGTTCACTGACGCTATTGCTGCCCGAGGGGCGGAGGTTGGGTTGATCGTCGGATAAATCCATCGGTTCGTTGGTCACTGTGACGGTAGGGTGGAGGCGAAGCCTTTCGCAACACCCAGTTTTAGGAACTCTTCGCACGACGCCGGGAGCGGGGCGGAGTCTTTCGCCGCCGCGTTGTAGCGGCGCGTCGCTTCCTGCGCGAACTGGAGCGGTGTCATGCGCTTGATGACCGTCCCGATCAGGAAGCCTGCCTCCTGTGCGACACGCTCCTGCATTTTGATTGTCAATGCCTCGGCGGTATCGCCCTCAACAACTTCGTCTACGCGAATATCCCCGGTTTGAAAATGAACGTGTAATCGCATCCTGTGATGACTCCTGCTATCGTGATTATAGCCGCGTCTATCGCGCCGCGTCAACCGGATTTTGAACCGTCTAAGATGCCAAGTACGCTAAAACGGCAGAAGACAAAGGAGAGACATTCGACCACGAGCGCACAAGGTGCCGAGTTCAGAAGGAAGATTTGGTTCCCTGACAGTCCGTCCTTATTGCCTTCTTTTTTATTATTTGGTCGGAAATACATCCGTTCGAACGAAGGGTTTAACGGTGCGGAGCAGGCGCTCGACCTTTTCCAGATCGAACACATTTTCGGTGCGTATCCCAGACTCCAGATCGATCCAGAACGGATTATCGAACCCCAAATCTTCTATCTGCTCCAACTTCTCCCTTATATTCTCGGGTCGGATGCCACCAGCGAACCCCACGAAATCGCTGTTGACAGGTTTTTGAAAACTACCTGCTATGCCGCGACCACCGGATGCGTCATGCAAAAATACCACATTCCCACT
>JACMIS010000205.1 GCA_014381035.1 Armatimonadota bacterium | reverse complement strand
TCCTGCGCCAGCCAGTCGCCGAAGCCGTGAAAGCCTTTGTAGTCCGGGTGCGAGCGCAGTCCGTCGATCGCAATGGTTTCGAGGTAATCCACGAACCGTGTCATGCTCTCATACTGCGTTTCGAGCACCGATTTATCGCCGTAGGTCAGGTACATCGTCCAGGGACAGATCACCCCGGCGTCCGCCCAGGCCGGTCCGCCGTCGCCGGGGACGACCCCGGTATCGGGAATCACGGACGGAATCTGCCCCTCGGGTCCCTGCGCGTCGCGCATGTCGCGGAACCACTTATAGAAGAAGCCTTGCACATCGCGGTTCCATGCCGCCGTGCGGATAAACACCTGCGCGTCGCCGGTCCAACCGAGCCGTTCGTCGCGCTGCGGGCAGTCGGTCGGAACATCGACGAAATTACCGCGCTGACCCCAATCGATGTTCTTTTGCAACTGGTTGAGGAGCGGTTCCGAGCACTCGAAGTCGCCGGTAAGTGGCGTATCCGAATGCAGGACAATCGCGGTCAGGTCGTCTTTCGCCGGAGGTTGGGGAATCCCGTTCACCTCGACATAGCGGAAGCCGTGGAACGTAAACATCGGCTCCCATGTTTCGCCGTCCGGGTCGCCCTTGCAGGTGTAGTAATCGATCTGTTGCGCCGAGCGCAGGTTATCGCGGTAGATCTCGCCCGTCTTGCTCGCCGGTCCGCCTTTCAGGGTTTCCGCGTACCGTAACCGTACCGTCGTTCCGGCGTCGGCTTTCACCCGCAAGCGCACCCGCCCGACCAGATTCTGCCCGAAATCGAACACGTAATCGTTCTGGGGCCAGTGCTTGATCACCTGCGGCTCGTCTATCGGAACCAGTTCCTGCGTCGCCTTGACGGTGGGACCGATCATCGGCGAGATTTCCATTGTGTCCGGCACTTCGGCAAGAAGAGCGGGTCGCCATTCGGGTCCTTCCGTAAACCCGGTGGTATTCCAGCCCTGCCACTCGCGCCGCGCGTCGAACGTTTCGCCCATCAGCAGATCGCCTTCGAGTAGCGGACCGTAAGCGACATGCCAATTCCCGTCGGTAGCGACTATCGGGGAAGGGTTCTTGCCACCGGACACCAGTGTCGCCAGCAGTTTCGGTCGGTCGCCGTAGCGCTCCCGCCCGCGCCACTCGACGTGACCGGAATACCACCCGTCTCCGAGCACCACCGCGATGACGTTGTCGCCCGGTTGTAGGAGAGCGGATACATCGTAGGTTTGATACTGAACGCGTTTCTTGTAATCGGTCCACCCGGGCGTCAGTTCGTCGTCGCCGACGCGCACCCCGTTGAGGAACACCCGATACAACCCCAGCGCGGTAATGTGCAGCCGAGCGTCGTCCGGAACCGCCTCCACAGAAAAGGTTCGTCGCAGGTACGGCAGGGGCACCGTGGAACGGGACGCACCGACCAGATCACTGCTGATCCACTTGGCAGGTTCCCAGTCCGAACGTTGGAGCAACCCAGCTTCCCAGAAAGCCGTGTCGCTCGTCGCGGCCTCGCCGTTCTCGTTGGTGACGGAAACATTCCAGAACGCCCGTTCCCCGGAAGCCAGCGCGGTTCCCGCATAGGCAACGCCCACCGATTGGTCCGACGCGACATCCCCGGAATCCCAGAGATCGGGCGACTGCGCGAGCAGTTCCGCACGGGACGCGACGCGGACGCGATAAGAGGACTGGAGGAGTCCGCGATAACCGGGGTCGGTCGCGGTCAGTTTCCAGGAGAACATCGGCGAAGCATCGCCCGTGCCAAGCGGGTTGGCACGGGCGTTTGAGCGCAGGTCGGATAGGGAGAAGGATGTGCTATTCATTCGTTAACAATAAACGATGCGCTATGATCTGAGCAAGGACATTTCCGGCGTATTCTTGCACGGGACAATACAAGTTTCTCACGCGGGATCTATCACAGAGCAGTTCATGATCTCGTTCGCTTTGGACCCACGTCCCAACCGTAATAGGATGCGATCGGACCCAAATCGTCCCGGCGCGTAGTTTTGGCAAGGAATCTATGGGCGTTTACGCGGATTTTCTGATGTGAGCGAAATTCATTTGCCGGTTACAGGTTTCGCTTCTTTTGATGCTGCACCGCCACCGCCTTTCGCGAAAGCTTCCATCCCCTTCTTTTGCTCGGGAGTGAGCTTGCTCATGTCGGTCGTCCGGTTCTCAAACCCGCCCTTGAGCTTTGCTTCCGTGGAGGCACTATTCGTCGTAGCTGTGTCTCCGCACCCGGTCGAGAGGGGGATGACGAACATGGCGCTAATGGCGATTGCTATAACCGAGTTCTTGTTCATTACAGTTTCCTTAATGTAGCCGCGACAGACGATCATCAGGCTGTCGCGGCTGCTAGAAGTTCCGACTACTTACGCTTCACGTTCCACATATTGTCCGCTGGGCGTGTTTGTGCGTTGGGGTTCGTGGCTTCCGGCTTCATTGCTTTCACGTGCCCATCGACGAACAAGAAATTGCCCATGCCAGCATGTTTTGTCGAAACTCCACCGCTTCTCCCCATTGGGTAGGGTTTCGTGTTAGGTCGTGCTCCATTGGGGATCCCTGAGCCTGCGTCAGCGTAGTACCAAACTCCAGGGTCATTCGAGTTATCATCCCACAGGAATACCGATGTAGGCCATATAGCGGCGGAATTTGCTCCAACCCAAGTGAACGTAGTTTTTTGGATGTCATCCGCGTGCTTCTCTGCTAGCATTATGCTCGCAGCAGGGTTGTTTACTTCGGCCAATGCAAGCGGACCGCGATACTTGAACCAGTTAGTGTTTACGTCGGTGTTTCCATTTTCATTGAACCAATCTTGATTGTAGATAGCAAAAACGCCAGAATTCTCGTTCCCGTTGATGTTCGGTCCCCCCATCAGCGAGTTGGCACCGAAAGAGACGCGCGGACCGAAACCGCCGTTGAGGTCATCGTAGCCGTTGTATCCGCCGGAATCTGATGGGCACCAGATGGCTTGCACACTTTTCATATACGGTTGCACCCGGTATGACCAATACATCGATGCTGATCCGAGTGGGTTGCCCCAATTCCAAACGCTGTAAAGTCCTGTCGTCGGGAAGGTCTCATCATAATCCTGCACGTATTGCAGTACAGCCAGACCGAGTTGCTTCTCGTTCGAAAGGCATGAGGTTTGCCGCGCCTTCTCGCGAGCTTGGGCGAAAACCGGGAACAGGATCGCGGCGAGGATGGCGATGATGGCGATCACGACGAGTAGTTCGATGAGGGTAAAACCTCCACGAACGGTGCGATTACTTTTGTTAAACATTTTCCAGACTTCCTTCCTTTAGGAACGTCGCCTTCCATAGCGACAGAATTTCG
>JACMIS010000204.1 GCA_014381035.1 Armatimonadota bacterium | reverse complement strand
GCGTAGAAAGTGGTGGAACGAAAGGGTCAGCGGTTGGTCGTACAGATCACCGTCGAAATCGATCAGGAAAGCTTCCACCGTGCGCGGCGCGTCAACGCCTGGCGTGACTGTCGGGTTCGTGCCGATGCTGATTGCTGCGCGGCATGCTTCGCCGTTCGCTAAAAATGCTTCCCCCGCATAGACGCCGGTACCGGGGACCAGAACACCGTTTGCGGATTGCAGGTTCGCGGTCGGGAAGCCGATGGTACGCCCCAGTTTCCGACCATGGACCACCGTGCCGGATAGCGTATAGGCTCTCCCTAGAAGGGTTTGCGCCGGTTCGACCTGTCCGCCGAGGAGCATTTGCCGAATCGTCGTCGAGCGGCACGGGACACCGCCCACGAACACCGGAGGGACGATGATGGTTCGGAAGCCGTGTTTCTCTCCCGCACGCTGTAGGTAAAAGGCGTCCCCTGAGCGGTCACAACCGAACCGAAAATCCTCCCCAACTACCACCGCCCGAATATAATTTTTCCGAATCCACGTTTCAATGAACTCGTCCGGCGTCAGTGCAGCAAGGGCGCGGTCGAAATGGGCGGTGGTAACGATCGCCGCTCCGTATTCCATCAGTAATTCTTCGCGCTCGCGTAATGTCCCGAGGAGGGGGGGGAGTCGTGCGGGGGCGAATACGGCAGAGGGATGTGGGTCGAACGTTATCGCGGACGGGCGCAGGTTTTCGGCGCGGGCGACGCGTACCGTTTCCGCCAGCAATGCCTGATGTCCCCGGTGTACCCCGTCAAACACACCGATGGTCACCGCCCGTTCCATCTGTTTCGTCGTTTCGCTCAATCGTTCTTTCCCTCGCCTTGCAAAGGAAACACTTTGAACGGTTGCGCGGTTCCCGTTTCGGTATCGAGATGGGCAAGCGATAGAAGACGGTTGCTATGGAGAAGCATCACGTCAATGGTGCCAGAACCGTCGAATAAAGTCGGCGCAATGACTATACTTCGTCCCATCAAAATATCAGACGCGGCTTCGTCCGTCAGTCTGACGGTCGGGAAATCAAGCGCGACTTCCATAGGGACCAATGCACTGGGTGTCAGCGTTTCCCATTCCACAGCGTTTTCGAGGGTGAAACGTCCGACGGCGGTTCGCACCAGCGTTCTCATGTGCGCGGGGAGCCCCACCGATTTCCCCATATCCGCGCACAAGGTGCGAATATAGGTCCCGCTACCGCAGGAAACATGGAGCGTCGCTTCAGCACGCTCGCCGGGTGTGAAATCGGTCAAACGGATGTCGAAAATCCGCGCCGCTCTGGCTTCGCGCTCCACGGTGATACCGGCGCGAGCGAGTTCGTAAAGACGCTTGCCTTCATGATGCACTGCGGACACCATCGGCGGAATCTGTTGTATATCGCCGATGAATGGGGGGATCGCAGCGGATAGTGCTTCCTCGGTCAACGCCGAAGCGTCCGCCGACTCCGTTTCCGTGCCGCTCGCGTCCTCGCTTGTTGTCGCGGAACCGAATACGGCGCGGGCGATGTACATCTTCGGCTCCAGCGGAAGATGCGGCAGAAGGCGCGTCGCCTGCCCGACCGCGACAACCAGAACGCCGGTCGCGTCGGGGTCCAGCGTCCCGGCATGACCGACGCGTTTCGTTTGCAGAACGCGTCGCACCCGCGCCACGACGTCGTGCGATGTCATTCCGGCAGGCTTGTGAATATTCACGATGCCGTCTATGGAAGGCATTTCGCGATTTCGTCTCGTTTTGCGTAGTAGAGTTGGTGTCGCTCCTCGGCGGGATAGAATGGGGTTGCGGCACCAACCTGCGTCGCAATCGGATGCGCGAACCGCCCACCTTTGTCCAGCGACGCGATGACAGACCGTGCCGCTTTCGCCTGTGATATGTTCTGCGCGAACACGAACGACCGGTATGCCTTGCCGATGCTTTTGGCGGAGCCGGGGCGGGGGAGGGTAGGATCGTGGGTGCCGAAAAACGTATCCAGCAGGGTTTCGTACGACACCGTCGCAGGGTCGAAAACTATTTTCGTGGCTTCCACATACCCGCTGTTTTTCTGATGGCTGGTTTTGTATGTCGGATTCGGGAGCGTACCACCCGTGTAACCAGTTTGCGTGGCGATCACACCGGGGAGAGCGCGGAACGCTTCCTCCGTCCCCCAGAAACAACCGCCCGCGAACACTGCCACTTCGGCATTCAGGGGAATCGCAAGTTTTTTCGCCGGAAGATCCAGACGCGCCTCGCTAACCGGCGGTTTGCCCGCATCCCGCGCCCAGACGGTGAACCCGGCGGAAGCGGCGAAAAGAACGGCGAGTGTAATTGCGAATGGACGGGTCATGAAAGGAATACGTTTGCGGAAGCAGGTTCGTCCGCTGATTGAAAATATTATATCTTAATCCGCGTGCGCTTCGCGCCATGCTTGCTCCGCGAGCCGTGCCATTACGAGACTTTGTTCCCAGCGGTCGGAAAACTCGCTCCCATCCGGCAACGTTATGGCATATCGGGGCGGACCGAGTTCCGGCGTGAACGGGAACACATCGCCCGGTTTCGCCCCATTGAGCCAGTGGCACATCGCCGTTTTCCAGAGAGAGACGAAGAATTGTGCCGATTGCCCGGAACCGTCGGCTACGTCTACCTGCACCGCTTCGCCGTTCGAGATGCGCCCGTGCAAATGTGATACCCGCGACAGGACCGGTGCCATCCGCTCCACAGCGCGTTCGTCTGTCCATCCGTAAAACTCGCCGACGACAACGAAGTGTGACAGGTCGCCGGTGAAACGAACCTCGGGAACGGCTTCCGCCAGTGCGGCAGATTGCGGGATGGTTTCCGTGAAGTTGTTGCGGTGCGTTTCCACGAAAAAGGGCAGGTTGTGGACTGCCGCGGCTTTTTGCCCGTGCCGCACAAGTTCTGCTACTGTTTCGAGTGGTGTGAATGCGTCGGCAGGTTGCGCAAACACAAAATCGGCTTCGAGGCGCACGGCGCGGTCAATCGTGCGGTCAATATCGGCGGTGGTGAACGGACGATGCCCTAAAACGAGCCGTAAGCCGTGCCGATCCAACGCTGCTTTGGTTTCTGTCTCATTGTTATCGTCGAGCCAGCACTCTACCGCTTCGAAGCCTGCCGCTTTGACGCGTGCGAACTTTTGATCTAACGTCCACCGCGCTTCCTTGGGTGCGTTCATCGGCAGAAGCGACAATCCCCAGAGGGCATGATGGAGACGAAGCCGGGGTGGGTTTTGGCTACCGTCATTGTAGCGGGCGAGACCGGTTGACATGCGGGGATTATCGCACCCAGCGTCCGTCGCTGTCAAGCGAAAACGATGAAGCCACGGTATCGAGGAGTCAATAAACCCCATTCGGAGGAGTGAGGTTTATTGATATGGGAATGATTAAATGTGCGCCTTTACTGGACCGCCGAAACCGCTTTATGTGCGGCTAATAACGCTTGAATCGGAATCCCGTTGATCGTCATCCCAACCAGATTGTCATCGTCGATACCTTGAATCGTCATCCCGGAAAGGTTACAATCCTCGATTATCATTCCGGAAAGATTGGCGTCCCGGATCGTCACACCGCCAAAGCAAATGTCGGTGAATGTCGCGCCAGTAAGTTTCACGTCCACGAAACGCGAACCTTCTAGATTTACGTCCGTAAACCGGGAATGGGATAGGTTCGCGTTGGTCGCGTGAATCGTTTCCGGCGTGTCAATGATGTCCATCGTTAAGAAGTTCCTTTCGGGCGTCGCCAAAACTGCATCTGGCAAGTCGCTTCAGAATCTTACTATACATCGCTTCCCGAATGCGGAAACATGATCCTATGAAAACACTCGCGATACTCGGCATAGGGGAATCATGGAGAAAGCGGGCGTTGCGGAGCACCGTGCTGCTTCTGTTGCGCCTCGATCACTTGCTTTAACGTTGGCGATAAGTTTGGATCGCTCAGAACTTTTGAAGTTTGTTGCGACTGCTTAACCTCCGGTGGCGAAGGAAGTGATCGGGGCGATTCTTTTTGAGTGCATCCTGCAATCAACATCACAACAATTAATGGCAAAGATGCTGTCGAGTATTTCATGAATGGTACTTCTTTGGGTTGTAGGTGCTCGATCGCCGTACAGAGCGATTCGCACGGCGACCGACCCATCACTCACTTACAACTGTTCACGCCGGGGATGAAACTGCCATCGTTGGACTGCATCCCGCCGTGCTTCTGTGCGCCCCACCAGAATCCCCAGTAGTTCCACTGATCGCTACGCGCATCATCGTTGCCGGATGGATATAGCGTTTTGAACGAAAACCATTTGGCATGTCCGTCCGTGAACATGACTACGGAACCGTTGGTATGCCGCCCGAAATCACGTCCCCCGTGCTCTTTCCAGAAGGCAGCGTAGGGCCAGGTATTTCCCATCGGTGGCCAGTCGATAACCATGGTTGCATGACTTGGCGAACAGATATCCGGGGAATCGAGATCGCGCGGTGTCTGTTGCCCGTAGAACGACGGATTAAACTTGTAGTCCGTGGGGGGATACACGTCGTTAAAATATTTCGCGGTACCGACTGCTGAAGCGGGTAGACCAATCGTCGCTGGGTCGGTCATATAGTCCCCACCTCCGTTGTCATGCTGCATCGCCTGCGTCGTTCCCATAGGCGCATCGGCGGCATCGGGACACTTGAAAATGCCGAAGTTCTTCACGTAGGGTTGCAAACGTGCGGCGACGATGTAGCTTGCTTCGTAGGATTCGCCGGGCGTATTGGTGGGAGGGAGGACATTATCGTAATCCTGGCAATACTGAAGGACTCCCAATCCGGCTTGCTTGAGATTCGAGATGCAACTAGCCTGACGAGCCTTGGCACGCGCCTGGGCGAAGACGGGGAACAGTATCGCAGCAAGTATCGCTATTATTGCGATAACAACAAGAAGCTCTATAAGCGTAAAAGCTCGGTGGGTCTTCCGAAGTTCCATGGTTAAAATCCTCCACAATTCGTTGTGATATACGCTGTAGGTTTGACGCGGTCTACAGCGAAGGTAGTGACGTTTCTGTAAGCTTACATAGACTACAGGTAAAGCATTGTTGATATAGTATATCAGTTCCAAAATTCTGTCAAGGAAATATTATTCGTTCGTTTCGAACAAGAAAGATAGCATTCCAGGCCACTCTCGAATGCAACTACTGCATCTCTCAAAACGACGGTTTTATCGAGCAAATGCTATAATGCCTATGATCGGTCCTACTTCTTAGATAAATCTTGACTAAGATTCAACATTGTGATAAATTTCTGTAAGCTTACAAATATCTGGAAGGACAAAGGACAGGTACTCGTCTGTATAGTACCAAACTAAGGAGATACGATGGCAACCCTGCGTGAGATAGCAGAAAAATGCGGTGTTTCGGCGATGACGGTTTCGGCTGTTCTGAACAAGCGTCGGGGTGCTGCCGGTCCTCAGGTCCGTGATCGTATCCTCACCGTGGTTGCGGAGACAGGTTATCAGGCTGCAAAGAGGTCTCGCCAAGAAGTTTATGAGCGTCAGAATACATTTGGAGTGTTAATGGCGTATTGCGATTCCAATTCCGTTGCGTCGGACCGATATTTTGGTCCGATTCTCGATGGCATATTCGAAGCGGGAAAACGCCAGGATCAAGCCACGCTCATGTATATCACCGAAGAATCATGGGAACAGGCTATCGCTAAAATACCAAAGTATTTCGGGGGGCGTTGCGATGGCGTGATCCTGATGCTCCCCCTTATAACGGAGGACGTCGTTGATTCTCTAATCAAGCAGCAAATGCCGTTTGTTCTCGTGGGAGAGAGCAGGACGGAAAAGTCGCTTTCCGTGGTGGATCTCGATAATATCGGTGCCGGATACACCGCGACAAACTATCTTTTTGAGGCGGGTCATCGCCGGATCGCCCACTTCTGTGGTGATCCGATGCATCTTAGCAGTTTGCGCCGGGAACAAGGCTACCGTAAGGCACTGTCCGATTGGGGAGTCGCTGTTGACGAAGGACTGATCATTCCCGGTAAGTACAATATCCCTTCCGGATATCGGCGTATGACCGAACTCCTGGCGCGGAATCAGGGTGATTTTCCGACAGCGGCGTTCTGCGCCGATGATTGGATCGCTCTGGGGGTGATGCAGGCAGTCATCGAATCCGGTCGCAAAGTACCGGAGGATTTCTCGGTTGTCGGAATCAACAACAATCGGGAGAGTGTGACCTCTCAACCTGCGTTGACCACTATCACCAATCCGCTCCAGTATATCGGTCAAGGTGCTGTCGATCTGCTCATGGCGCAGATCCGTGACGGTGCCGCTTCTGGCGAGAAGTCGTTACTCCGTGGCGAACTCATCGTCCGCAATTCCGTGTCGTCGCCGCCAGGCTCCAGAAACGCGTGGTAGGCGCATCGATCCCTGTCGAGTGAGATGGTGTTCCCAGCGAGTGAGGGCTTCCGTCAGAGCGGTTCGCATTAGAACCTCGCTGTGCGTTGCTTCGCGAACACGGAAAGATGGCGATGTCAGGCTTTCACCGGAACCGCACCGGTTTTCGCTTCGCGCAAATCGCCGTACAGTTTCGCGACCTCCGCACCAAGGAGCAGAATCATCGAGGTGTAGTAGATCCAGAACACCAGCAGGAAAATACTCCCCAGCGAGCCGTACAGTTTATCATAACTCGCCGCGCCGCCCAGCCGCTGCAGATACAGCGCGAATCCTTGCTTCGCGATCTCCCACAGCACCGCCGCGATGACACCGCCGAAACGGGCGTCTCTCCACGAAACCTTGGCGGACGGTGACGGCAGGAACCGGTAAATGATGGTAAATAGTGCGGCGTTGATTGCGATAGCGACCGCCCAGAAAATCGCCTCCAGCCAGAACGGAGTCGGGTCTGGATAGCTGCCGAATATACGTAGTGAGTTAAGCACCTGTACGCCAGACGCGGGCAGGAGCGAAAGCACGAAAAGGATACCGGTACTGAATAGCAATCCCAGCGCGGTTAGTCGTAATTGGAAGAAATTCCGAGACTCTTTCGTCCGAAAGGCGGCGTTGATCGGAGTAGACGCGTTCACGAAAATCTGTATCGCCGACCAGAGCAGAAGGGCGATTCCGACCAGTGCCGTCCAGCCACGCCGCTTGCGGATCTCCTCGACCGATTGCTGGATGTTCAAATCCTGAATAATGCCGCGTGCCGTACTGCGCGATGCCGCAGTAGGTTGCTTCTCGGTTTCCGTGCCAGGGACCGTTGCGTTCTGCTCTGCGACAGGTTTCGCTTTCGTCTGCCCCGGCAGGAGTTGGGTGAGTACCTTCTCCACCTGTTGCTCGGCGACCGCCGGTGACTTGATTACGAAGCCGAGCACGGCAAGCCCGCACAGTAGCACTGAGGGGAGCGAGATGATCGAGAAAAACGATAGCGAGGCAGCCCATGCCGGACACTGATCGCCGGTAAACCGTTTAAAGAGTTCCTTGCCATATCCGAATATGCCTTTCACCTGCGATAGATCCGCGGAGTGGGTCTCGCCATCCGGCACACTGACAGGCTTCGCTGTTTCCGGCTCGGCGCGACGGGGAGCGGTGTTCATCGTCGCGATGACAACGCCGCCCTTTCTCCCGGACTCTGCCACGACCTCTTTCGGTGGGCGTACACCGGGAAACACGCGGGAAAGCGCGGTTATAAATGCCAGGATCAAGCGACCGATTATCATGCGAGGAGCCTCGTCTACATGCTACCCAATCGAACGATTGCGGTAAACTGTCGGTATGAGTAACCCGCTGATCGTCGGCATTGATTTAGGTACGACCAATTCTCTGGTCGCTGTAGCAAAAGAAGGCGTCCCGCAGATTCTGGCGGATGTCGTAACGGGAGAAACCTTGCTTCCGTCCGTCGTGTACTTTCCCGCCGACGCGTCCGCGCCGGTCGTCGGTTCGTCCGCGAAAGAGCATCTAACCACCGATCCGTCGCGAACCGTGTACAGTGCGAAACGGTTGATGGGCAAAGGGTATGACGATGTGCAGGAAGAAACCGCGAATCTGTCGTATGCGTTATCATCCGAAAGAACCGACGTTGCGACGATCCGCCTTGGCGATAAACTGGTTACTGCCCCCGAAGTAGCGGCGCATGTTTTACGCACTCTGAAAGACCGTGCCGAATCAAGCCTCGGGGAGACCGTCAGCAAAGCGGTGATCACGGTTCCGGCATATTTCAACGACGCACAGCGGCAAGCCACGAAAGACGCGGGCGAGATCGCGGGGTTGGAAGTCGTTCGCATCGTCAACGAGCCCACGGCGGCAAGTCTCGCCTACGGCCTGCAGAACAAAAAGTCCGCCACCATCGCGGTGTATGATCTGGGCGGTGGGACATTCGATGTGTCCATCCTTCGCCTGGAGGACGGCGTTTTCGATGTTCTTGCGACCAACGGCGATACGCACTTAGGCGGCGATGATTTCGACGAGATCGTTTCGGACGTATTATTGGATGAGATCGGCGTTGCGGAACCATCCCCCGAATTACGGGCGAGCGTGCGCGTGGCGGCGGAAGCGGCGAAGCGGCACCTTTCGGACATGGCGCAGATAGATATTCATATCGCGTTGCCTGGTGACGGCGCGTTTGTTCGGACCCTGACGAAATCCGAGTTTGAAACGTTGATCACGCCACTCATCGAACGCACCCTTGCGCCCTGCCGTCAGGCGTTATCCGACGCCGGTCTGAACGCCAGCGAGATTGACGAAGTCGTGCTTGTCGGCGGTTCTACCCGGGTCCCGGCGGTCCGACACGCCGTGGAAACGCTGTTCGGCAGAGCACCACACACCGATGTCAATCCGGATGAGGTCGTCGCCCTCGGAGCCGCGGTGCAAGCCGACATACTCTCGTCCGGGCGCACGGACTTGCTACTGTTGGACGTCACCCCGCTTTCGCTCGGAATCGAGACGATGGGCGGGGCGACCGAGAAACTACTGTTCCGCAACGCGAAAATCCCGTCGTCCGCGAAGGAAGAGTTCACGACCAGCGTGGACGGGCAGACCGTGGTGCTCCTGCATGTCGTACAGGGCGAACGCGAAATGGCGACAGATAACCGCTCCCTCGCCCGGATCGAACTGCGCGGCATCCCCCCCATGCCCGCCGGACTGCCGAAGATCGAGGTAACTTTCTTCCTCGATATGAACGGCATCCTGCGCGTCACCGCGACCGAAACCCGCTCCGGCGCGAAAACCGACGTACGCATTAAACCCACTTACGGACTCGCCGAAGGGGAAGTGCGGCGCATGGTCCGCGAATCGTTCGTGAATGCCGACGAGGACTTCAAGGCACGGATGCTCGCTGACATGCGCAACGAAGCCGACTCCGCAATCCTCGGCGCGACGAAACTCTTAGCCAGTTACGGAAACGACATTTCCGAAGCGGATCGCACTCAGGTAGAAACCTCGCTCGCCGAACTGAAAGACGCCCGCGACAACGCGCCGGACCATTCCACTGTACGCGAAAAGATGGACGCGCTCGATATGGCAGGACGCACGCTTGCGGAAGCGGCGATGTCCAGCGTCGCCCGCTCCATCGTCGGCGGCAAAACGCTTTCCGAAGCGGCGCAGGTGTTGGAGGAGCGTATCAAGGAGGAGCGACCGGAGTAGCGGGTTCGGAGAATGAAATTTCCGTCTATTTATCATCCGCACCCTCCGTCGCTATACTGAAAGCGTTATGAATACACCAACGAAACCGCCCGTCGTGCTGTACCGCCCCGTCGGGCAACGCGAACTGGAACTGATCGCCGAATCCGGGTTCACCAAGTTCCCACCGCGCTTGCCCGAGCAACCGATCTTCTACCCGGTTTTGAACGAGGAATACGCGACGCAGATCGCCCGCGACTGGAACACCAACGATGCGGCGAGCGGCTATGTCGGGTACGTAACCCGGTTCTATGTAGACGGGGATTTTCTGTCGCGCTTCGACGTGCAGACCGTGGGGCGAAACGGCTTGCACGAGGAATATTGGATACCTGCCGACGAACTGCCCGCGTTCAACGCGGCGATTTCGGGCAAAATCGAAGTGATCGCGACTTTCCAGTGCGAAGAAAGCAATACGACTTCCATATCGCCGCTCCGTCATTCGGGATAAGGACTTCTCGGTAACAATCCTCACACCAAAACAGCGGCGCATTTGCGTTGCAGCGGTCTGAAGACTGTGGGGCGATTAGCCTACGAAACGGATGGTGTTTGGTACTACACGCCGCCGTAACGTATTCCTGTCGAATCGCGTTGTACTCGGTATGGATGCGACACAGCGGGGAAACGAGAAAAGTGAAAATACACCCGCATCGACTACGCGAAATCGCTCACTCGTAGGCGTTACTATTCGTGACCTGCTGGAACTTGTTGTGAGGCACAAGGCATCCGACCTGCATATCGCCGTCGGCTAGCCGCCTGTTTTACGAGTTCACGGCAGGTTATTGCAAACGCCGTATGAACCGTTTACCTCGGAAGACACCCGGCGCATGGCAGACCAATTCCTCACCAGAGCGCAACAGCACTCTCTCGAAACCCTGCGCGAACTTGACTTCAACTACTTTGCAGAACCGTCGCACGTCTTCCGTGCGAGTTTTTTCCACGACCGAGGAACGATAGCCATGGCGTTCCGACTCCTATCGAAGCCGATTCCGACCTTTGCTAGTTTGGACATTCCCTCGGTCGTGGAAAATCTGTGTAGGCTTACGAGCGGATTGATCCTCGTGACGGGTGCGAGTAGTTCCGGGCAAAACGAACTCGTCGCCGCGATGATTGACAGAATCAACAGTAGCGGTAGCAGACACATCCTCACGTTTGAGGACCAGATCGAATACTTTCATACTTCTATTCTGTCGGTCGTTCAGCAACGCGAGATCGGACTAAATCGCAT
>JACMIS010000203.1 GCA_014381035.1 Armatimonadota bacterium | reverse complement strand
GGGGTGTATCGCCTGAACGATACATGGCAGATGTTGCTGGACGGCATCGCGGAAGAAAACGCGGCGGCGAATATCCTGTTCGTTCCGTTCTTCGAATGGTATATTCCGTTTTTCTACGCGTACACTCTGGCGCTACGCCGCGCGGATGAATACGCCGCCGACAAAGCCGCCGCCCGAACCGTAGGTGCGGGGAAGATCGCCGACGCTCTGATCACGCTCGAACTGTTCGGTCGGCGCATGATCGCCGGACGGAAAAACGAGCCGCAAGGACCCGGCGCGGAGCAGAAATGGCTCGCCGAAGCGTTAGCCGAAAACGATGACCTGGGCGACGACCATCCCTGTCTACGGAACCGTTTGCGCGGAATAGGTCAAATAAACCGTTCCGTGCCGGAACCTACGGATCAGTCCGCCGCCGAAAAGTATTTTGACTATCGCTTGATCAAACTTGCTGAAAGCGTCGGCATCCGCATCCGATCCGAAGCTGAACCGCAGGAATCACCCCCCGCACCCGACGCGGTGCCAAATCCGGTGCCGTCCGGGTCGCCAACGATGCCCTCGTTGCAGCCGATTGGCTGGAATGGGTAGTCCTGTTTCGGGCGCTACTATACTAAACGGAGCCGTCGTTGCCGAGAGCGGCAGACGTAGCGTTTTTGCTTCCGACGAAGGCGAGCCATTCTGAGCGATCACTGTCCCTAATGCGGTTTTTCGCCGCGGATTTTGTTCGGCATCGATTATCGCCGTGAGTGTTTCCTGAAAAGAACAAAACCGAATCTTCCCCCAACGTTCCCGAAAAGTCTCCTGAGGCTACTTTGTCAGTCCTGTCCGCAGGTGGTGCTGAGGAAGCCGAAGATATCGCAACGAAGAGGAGTTCGCCTGACGGATGCACTTGAAGCCGAATCGGGACGTCTGATTCATCTTCCTCAAGGGGTGCTTCAAGTGGATGCGAACGTCGTGTCGTGCTCCTCGCTCCTGCTATGGATTCTCGACGAACGTGAGCAACCGGTCGAAATTTGCGGGCAGTATCACATGCTCGTAGTGCCCCGTGTGTATGTCGAGGCGCATCAAAGCTCCCCACTCCTTTTCTCCGCGCATAATAGGATCGTCGGTCATGCCGTAAACATAATCGCCGGAGCGGGAAAACACCACCGGCACGAAGTCAATACCAATCTCCAGTCCTCCTTTAAGCGTCAGAGCGCGACGACCTCTCGGTCCCGTAAACCAATATTGCTCCAGGCTATCGCCCCTGTGGTCGGAAGGCGGTAGCGGTAAATCTTGCCCTTCATCCATGGCGGAGGGAACATACCGTAGTTGGGTTGACTTCGTTAGCACCCCCTTGCCACGGGTTGCTACTAGTGCCTCATGGCCGGAGCGCGGCTGAAATAAATCATAATCGTAAAAACAGTTCCGCAGGTGATGGATGTACCATCCCCCTACCATTCGATCCGCTACGTCAAGGGAGATCGGACGCTCTATGGGCGACATGGATCGGTCGTCGAAACGGACAGCGAAGCATTCAAGCGATCCGTGTAAATTTTGGCGCATCCGTTTGAGATCCGATTCGAAATCTCCCCCCCGCCCCGGTCGCCGGACGAATCGTGCGAACACCAGGCTTTTCCCCGATCCTTCCCAGAAAGGAGCGAGCACCTCGTAGCCGCCCCACAGAGGTCGCCACTTGGTAGTGTCGCAAACGCCGTAGCCGGTGCGATTGCGTTTGCGGTCGTACCGCCAGAACAAAGATAATTTGTTGTCGGGCGATACAGATACATAGTTGCCTTCCGGTTGTTGCTTTGGTATCCTCAGGCGGACGCCACTCTGGAGGGAAGAGCGATACCAACAGTCTAACTCATCGGCGAGCGTGATCAACCAACCTGCTGGAGCGTTGATCGGCACGCTGAGGTGCCGCGTAGGGACACCGACGGGGCGCACCGAGAAGATGCGCCCGTTCTTGATGTGATACGCCCGTGCCCGTTGCGGGGATGCGCCGGACTCTGCGTCTATATACGCGATACCAGATATGCTCATGAACTATTGGACTCTGGACAGGTAGTCACGAACCCGCCTACCGATTCATATCGATGTTTACCGTCTCCTGGGTTGGGCTGCCGGCTATGGCTGGGGTTAGCCCGATGAACTGACTGTGCCAGAAGTTCGATGGACCCCGTGTGTTCAGAGAAGTAGGGTTAGTAGGCACAAGGTTGGTCGTCCAGGTTGTCCACACCCCACCGATGAGCAATTGGTTTGCGTTGCATTGAACCCGGGGGATGGAGTCGTTCCGCCTATAGTAGAACTGCGAACCTATGATTTCTGGGTCACTATAATCCGCCTCATTACGTCTTAGACGTATATCGGCATCTACCGGCTGGTTCGGTGGATCATTGGGTTTTCTCCGAGCAAGTTTGTAGTCGATAGAAACCTGACGTTTCATCTGTATGCCTTGTTTTATCCCCCCTTGCACATCACGCAAATTGAATCCCCCCGCACTGTAACCGATGTACGTGTGGATAGGTACACTTTGATTCGCGGAGTAACAGAATGACTGCCAAAGCATCGCTCTCCGTTCACTAATAATTTCCAGACTCATATCGAACCGCCCCCCAAGTGGCATCTCATCGAGAGTGTTTATAACTCTCTTTGTCATCCCGAGTACACGCTTAGCCTGATCCCTTCCTCTGGGACGGTTACCATCTGATATACGGATCATAGGCGTCCAACGTTGGTCGGCAACCCCCGGTACATCGGTCTCTTGATTCAGGTACATCATTCCTGCATCAATCTCGAATCCACTTCGATTAGCACCAGGAATACGGGTACTTACATCGTGTGCCCCAACGTAGCAATTTATCGCGCCGTCAGCCGAGTTCATCTGCATACGGTTCTGTGCTCCCTGTCCATCCCCTGGAACTATGAACTGCGATTTGACTCCAGCGATCGATCTGTTCGCCTCAGATCGCACACTCCACAATCGTCTCAACGCCCCCCTGAACTCTCTAGTCTCCGTACTCTGTCCGATTAGCATTGGTGTCAATCCGGCGACGGAATTTAGCCCTGTTAGTGTATAACCCACTCCATAGAAAGGTGTATATGTCATCAGCATCGATGGAAACAATTGCGGACGAATCAGCGATGCCAGACCATCGCCAGGGTCATCATCCCAATATGTCGAAGGAACAGATATATCTCCAATGTAGTCCGTTTGTGAGTCCGTATCCACCGCATTTACAGGGAACACAGAGCTGGTTTTCGCATCATACATCGTGCCATCTGGTCCCATAATCATTAACTCATAGTCGAGTAACTCTCCCGTGTGCGGGTCTTCCAGATTGGCACTCTCTTCAACAATCTGTGTGACGCGATCTATAATCTCACCAGGTGTCCGGTTCCATGGAACCGCCCCAGCGTCAGTAACGACACTGTCTTCCTCCGAAGCCACGCTCTTCTGGGCAAGTTTCAGCGTTTTGATCACGAAATAATGTCGCACACCGGTCGACAACCCCGATACATCTGCGACATGAAACCGACCGTTGAAGTTCTGATTGGAGGCAACGATTAGGGATGGTACGCCAAAGTTATAAACCCCACTCACTGTGGATGTATATATTTCGTAGCCAGTCGCGGCGTTCACTGGTGACCAACACAATCGTACTGAAGTGCCACTGGTGGCATAAGCAACGATATATTCGGTTGCAGAAATCGTGCCCTCCGGAGTGGTTACGATCTGGTAGCTAATCGTTCCCACCTGACCACTGTCAGGATTCGTTACCGTGATGGTCACTGTGTAATTGCCCGGTGGCAAATTCGGGAACGTGACGCTCCAGTCCCCGCTCGCGTCAACCGTCACGGTTATCGAGACGCCGTTGAGTTCTACCCGGACGGTGTTGCCGGGGGTGCCCGTCCCCGAGATCGTCACCGGACCGGAGGGGAACTGGTTCGGCGACGTGACCGTGACCGAAGGTGTGCCTATAGCAAGTTTGCTGACGAAGCCATCGGTGTTGCCGCCGTAGGTCGCCTGGTGTGCGTTCAGCGTCGGGAAGTCCGCTGCTCCCGTCGTGCCAGCTAGGTAAACGTTCCCTGCGGAATCTACGCCCATGCCTCTTGTGGTATCCCCGCCCTGTGTTC
>JACMIS010000202.1 GCA_014381035.1 Armatimonadota bacterium | reverse complement strand
TGTAGAAAACAAAACAATGTTCCGCTCTTCCCCATGTTGCGTCATGGTTTTCCTACTACTTTTCGGTTCCTCGGTATCACCTGTAAACGCCGTCGAGCCGCCTGTGCCCGCCGTCACGCCGCCGATGCCCGTGGTCGAAACGCCTGATTTTTTGGGAGCGGTCTGGGAACCCGCCGCGCCCACCAACTTCAAGATGTCTGCCCGCCCGTCCGTTGAACAGATCATAGACCGCATCGTGATCCACGACATTGAGGGACCGGCGATGTCGGCGGTGCGCTGGTTCCAGAACCCGAAAGCGCAGGTGTCGTCGCACTACGTCGTCGACGCGCAAACCGGGACGGTGTACCAACAGGTGAAGGAGCGCGACGTCGCGTGGCACGCCGGGGACCGCCTCACGAACGCCCGCTCGGTCGGGATCGAGCACGGCGGGTATGCGTACCGCCCCGGCTTTTTCAGCGTCGTCCAGTACGAGGCGTCGGCGAAACTGGTGCGCGACATTTCCCGCCGTCACAACATCCCCCGCGACCGGGAGCATATCATCGGGCATTTCGAGGTTCCCGACTCGGCGAATCCCGGCAAGTTCGGCGGGCGCGGCGGACACACCGACCCCGGTCCGTACTGGGACTGGGACTACTTCATGACGCTGGTCAGGAGCGACGCCAAGTTACCACCGTACCTTTCTGGCACCGCGCCACGCCCTGCTTCATCGATTTTTTTCATGAACTCTAATTTGTCATACGCGTCATTCATCCTCCATCCTGGCGAAACAAAGACCGCGACGTTTCTGACGCCGGGGGTTATGCGCAGTAGCCTCGAAGGCACCTTCGCTTTCGCCAACGTCGGCGACGACCCGTGGCTGGCGGACCGGAAGGATAAGCAGGAGACGGAGCGGCGCAAACTGGGCACTGTCTTTCTCGGCACCGCGAGCGGACAGGACAGCCGCCTCGCTGCCGCCGACTGGGTCAGCCCGCGCTACGTCGGGTCGTCCGTGGACGGCGACATCGCGCCGGGTAGTTCCGGTAAGTTCGCCATGTCGCTCCGCGCACCCACTGATTTCCTCGGCGAGATCACCGAAACGTTCCGGCTCGTCAATGTCCCGCCCGCGCCGCGCCAACCGGTGCCGTTCGGTCAGACCGTCACTCTCACTGTTCGCGTTGAACCATGGGACATTGTTGTTCCGTTACCCAGTACCGCCCCGCCTGGATGGAACGCGAAAACCATGCCGGACGGTTCACGCTTGTTCTGGCGCAAAGCGGGCAAGCAAACGGCACCAATCTTCGCGAAGAATCCCAATCCGGGGTCGATACGCTGGGAAACGAACCTGCCCATCGCCGGACGGTGGGATATTTACGTCCGCTATCCCGAGGCAACGAGCCGTTCGCCTCGTGCGACCTACGGCATTTGGGATGCCCTTTTTCAGTCGAAAGAAGTGGATCAGCGCAAGGGCAACGGCGCATGGATCAAACTGGGACGCTACCGATTCGATGTGACGACGCAACCTGCGACTGTCGGAGCGACATTCAGCGCGTTGCCACCGGGAACACGGCTTGTGCCCGCGGTGATCGGATTGGAAGCGAACGCTTCCGAACCGGGAGTCCTGATTGCCGGGGCTGTTCGCTTCGTCGGACCGTTCCCGGATGCCCCTGACCTGTCGAAGTAGTAGTGTGAGCGTTTGTTGTAAAAATTTAACCCTAGCTTAACATCCGCTCGCGTCGAAAACAGTATAGTGAGAATCAATCTATTGAAGAACGTCCGGCCAGACGGGTTCTGCCTCGAACGTTATTGGAAGGATACGGGACATTCGTGCATTTTGACCGTCGAAAACAGCGTGCTTTTACCCTGATCGAACTCTTAGTCGTGATAGCGATAATAGCCATCCTCGCCGCGATCCTTTTTCCCGTGTTCAGCCAGGCACGCGAGAAGGCGCGGCAAACGTCATGCCTGTCCAACATGCGCCAGTTGGGGATCGGACTGAGCATGTACGCCTCCGACCACGACGAAACCCTGTTCTTTTTCGGGCATAACGTGGACTACAGTCGGGGGGATGTCGGTGCTCCGTTGACCGCGACCGCCGCGAACCGCTGGTGGAATCAGATCATCCCGTACACGTCCAATCCTCCGGACCTGCTGGTCTGCCCCTCGGACCCGACCCGCACGCCGAACTCGACCGACAACAAGCCGCGTTCCTATGTCGCCAACCGCGCCGCCGAAAACCTGCAATTGGCGCAGATAGATAACCCGACCGAGATCATCGTCGTCACGGAAAAAGGCGACCCGTTCGACGACTCCTGGTTCGAACCGCCGAAAAACCTTTACGATAAGACCGCCACCCCGCCGACGGATCAGCCGGTGATGGCATTGACTCGGCATCAGGGCGGGGTGAATTCCGTCTTCTTCGACGGTCACGCCAAATGGATGACCAAGGGAGCACTGACCAAAGATCCCTGCGGTCTGCCGTATTCCGGGGTAAACCTGATGCGCCGGTATCCGATCCCGTTACCCAACCCCACCCGCACTCCCTGGCATCCGAATTGCCCGAATTAGTTAGGCGTTAGGTGTCGGGTGTTGGGTATTAGGAGGTCCGTCTTGTCGTGTCGGCACCGATAGCGATCCGGTAGACGAAGCAATCTAACACCCAACACCTAAAACCCAAAACCCTCCTCAAAATTAACCTTCTCTTAACACTCCGACGGTCGCCGGTAATGTATAGTGTATTGGATTTTAGTTCATGCGTATTCAGGGAGCAAGACAAGCAGTATGAAGTTCAATGGTAAATGGGTGGCGGCCAGTGCGGTAGTGGTAGGTATGTTATGGGCAACATCGCCGCTGATCGCGCAGGAAGCAAAGATGGCGGCGAAAAAGGTCGCGGATAGCGTCGCGCATCGCCCGACCGGAATACCCGACCGCATTATACTGACCTTCAAAGGCGACCCCGCCCGCGCTATCGGGGTGACGTGGCGCACAGATAACACCGTCGCGCCGGGCGAGGCGACCGTCCAGATCGCGGAGGCGACCGCGTATCCCAAATTCGAGGAGAAAGCCCGCGTCGTCGCGGCGGCTTCCACGCCCGTGACTACCGACCTCGGGCTCGCGCATTTCCACAGCGCGAATCTGACCGGATTGACTCCCGACACGATATACGCCTACCGGGTGGGGGACGGTGCGAACTGGAGCGAGTGGATACACTTCCGCACCGCGAGCGATAAGCCCGCGCCGTTCTCGTTCATCTATTTCGGCGACGCGCAAAACGACGTCAAATCCCTCTGGTCGCGGGCGATCCGCTCCGCCTACAGCGATGCCCCGAAGGCGCGGTTCATGATTCACGCCGGGGACCTGATCAACAACGCCAACACGGACGCGCAGTGGGGCGAGTGGCACGGCGCGGGTGGCTGGGTCAATGCGATGACGCCGTCTTTACCGACTCCCGGCAACCACGAGTATGGCGGAATGCCCAGAGCCTTATCCGGACATTGGCGTCCGCAGTTCACTCTGCCCGAGAACGGTCCCGCCGGGCTGGAGGAAACCTGCTATTACGTGGATTATCAAGGCGTGCGCATCGTCTCGCTCAACACGGAGGAGCATACGGATATACAAGTGCCCTGGCTTGACAAGGTGCTTGCCAACAACCCGAACCGATGGACCGTGCTGACGTTCCACCGCCCGATGTTTTCGTCGGCGAAGGGCAGGGACAACAAGGCGCTTCGTGAAGCCTGGATGCCGATCTTCGATAAGTACAAGGTGGACCTTGTTCTGCAAGGGCATGACCACACGTATGCCCGGTCGCACAACATCCGTGCCGGGGTGAACGTGAAGAACGACGCCAGCGGGACCGTGTACGTCGTGTCGGTCAGCGGACCGAAGATGTACAACCTGGAGCGCGAGGACTGGATGGCGCGAACCGCCGAGGACACGCAACTGTATCAGGTCATCGGCGTGGACGGCGACAAGATGCGCTACGAAGCACGAACCGTTACCGGCGAACTGTACGACGCCTTCGAACTGCAAAAGCGCGGCGACAAAACCAACAAACTGGTCGAGCGCGTCCCGAAAAACGAGCCGGAACGCCTGCGCCCCCTGGTTCCATCGCCCTCGCCGTCTGCCGCCGCAAAATAGGGGGTATGCAACGTCGTCTCACGGTCGGGCCAAATAATTTGCCCCACCGGGAGACGACGTTCGCCCGGGCCCCAACCCCACCGCGGCCTACACCAGCACGCGGGACCAGCGCGCCGTGTTGCGA
>JACMIS010000026.1 GCA_014381035.1 Armatimonadota bacterium | reverse complement strand
GTGTCGGGGTGTCTTTCGGCACGTCGGCGATCACAGCTTCGTTCGCAGAATCGTCCCCGTCTCCGGCGCGAATAGGGCGGAGGCGTTGTCCTGTATGAAGGCGTCTGCGGAAAGCACGAACGGCGGGTGGACATCGAACGAAATTCCTTATGCCGGTTTGGTTCGCCGCTTGCCCGCCGACTTCCTGCTCACGTTTCCCGTGTTTTGGCGATAGCAGTCTCGGCTTGTAGTTGCTTGATTCGCGACAATTCAAGAAGGTGGATTTGGTCTTTCGCACGGTTCGCAGCACGCTTCATCGCTATCAGATCATCCAGGGAAGCGACGTGCACCGTGAAATCCTCAATCTCCATCGGCACGGCACGTTCCCATAAACCGTCGAACGAATCCACGCCGGGTATCTGACGCATCACATCAATCGCGCCGAGGTCAGTGGATAGATTCAGAAACTTGACGCTCATTAACGTGTTGGTCGTGATTATAAAACTGTCATTTCGGGGTCGTCCGATGACGCGCGCGTGAATGGTCGGCAGGAACTTCGCCAAACGCTCCAGGTTTTCCGGCTCGATGGCATAGGCAACATCAACACCGTAAGTCGGGACATCGGAGCCGTGCAGTCCCATTGCAACGCCGCCAATGATTACAAAACGGACACCGGCGTCGTGGAAGCGACGAATCGTGTCAGCGTAGGGGGTTATTAGCTCGGACATTTCGCATCCAGTGTATTGCATTGCGTCCCGCGTCCATTTTTCGCAGGCGTTGCGTCGGGGTGAGCGACAGGTTTTCGCGCAGACGGGTAATATCTATGCCGTTTTCGTCCTGATCGCCCCAGTAGTCGGGGTTCTCCTGTTGGAAGCGGATGATTTCTTCTTCGGCGGCTTTCTGTTCTTCGGCTGTCACGGGGATAGTATACCGCTCGCTAAGCGATCAGGTCGTCGGGGACGACCGAATGGACGCGGTTTTTACCGCGCCGCGTAGAAAAGTGGGCGGGTCGCGCCTACTTTTATACGCGGCGCGGTACAATACCCCATGTCGAGCCTCCCGACGCTCCCCGAACTCACCCCGCCGCCCAGGGTTAGTGCCGGAACCTCCGACGTGCTACAAGCCTTCTTCGCCGGGCGTAACGAACGTACCCTGCGAGCCTATCGGAACGATCTGGAGCAGTTCCGCGTGTTTGTGAACGCGCCGACCGCCGCCGATGCCGTTAACGTGCTCCTCGCGGGTGGGCAGGGGGCGGCGAACGGCACTGTGCTGCGGTATCGCGCCCATCTTTCGGAACTGAACCGCTCCCCGGCGACGATTAACCGTGCCCTGTCCGCGCTCCGGGCGTTGCTCAAACTCGCGCGGATGCTTGGCGTCGTGCCGTGGTCGCTCGATGTGCCGAATGTCCCGGCGGAGTCGTACCGCGATACGCGCGGTCCCGGCGTCGCCGGAGTCAAGCGGGTCCTGGCGACGACAAACAGCGGCGAAAACGAGCGGGCGAATCTGCGTGACCGCGCGATTTTGCGACTACTCTACGATCTCGGGTTGCGGCGGGCGGAAGTCGCCTCGCTCGACGTGGGTGATGTCGACCTGGCGCGCAACACGGTCGCGGTAATCGGTAAACGCCGTATGGCGAAGACGCTACTTTCGCTCGCCGCGCCGACGAAGACCGCGCTTTCCGATTGGCTTCGGGTACGTGGGGGTGAACCGGGACCGTTGTTTCTCAACTTCGACCATGCGGATAAAGGGCAGACCCGTCGGTTGACAGGAACGAGTATTTATCGCATTGTGCACGGCCGCGGGCAGATCGCGGGCATAAAAGTCGCCCCGCACGGTCT
>JACMIS010000201.1 GCA_014381035.1 Armatimonadota bacterium | reverse complement strand
TTCGGAGCATCGCAATCAATGTCCATATTCCTAATGCCAGTATCAGCAGGACTAATAGCAGAAAGAGGGTGACCGCGCCAGGTATCAGCCATTTTTCGCGGCGGCGACGTTCGCCCTCTTCTTCCTGCCACAGCCAGGATAGAAATTCCAGTACGCCAGGCTTCTCCAGATTCTCCTCGACCGATTTCGACACCACCAGCAGTTGCCGCTTCGCACCCAGATCATCTATGATCCGTAACCATTCCGCCTGTTCCTCTGGCGGTAATGTTTCTTGCTCAGCGGATCGGACGGCGTGCAATGGTCCTCCTACTCAGCCATGCCGAGCGGCAGGAAGTCGGTGTCCCATTTCGGCTTCGGGACGCTGGCGATGTGGGCGCGAACGTCGGCGTCGGAGAGGGCGAGGCTTCCTTTCGCGCCGCCGTCCGACGTGACCAATTCGAGACGGACCGGTACGATTTGTCCGGTAAGTTCCTTCGGTCCGGCGAACTCCACCGCGACGTAGTTCGTCGTATGTCCGGTCAGAACGCCGTCGCCGGTGCCCTGTTTCCCTTCCACCAGCACGCCCATCGTTTCGCCGACGTAGCGCATGGTAAACCGGCGGTTCGTTTCGTCCACGACCGCTTGCAGTTCTTTTCGGCGGACCTGCTTTTCGTCCTGCGGCACGTCGTCTTTCTGCGTTTCGGCGCGGGTGCGCGGACGCGGCGAATATGGGAAGCAATGGGTGCGCTGGAACGACACATCGCGGGCGAACTGGAGCGTGTTTTCGTGCATCTCGCGGGACTCGCCGGGATACGCGACGATCAAGTCGGTCGTGATCGCAACGTCTGGAACCTGTTCGCGCAGTCGCCGCACCAAATCTTTGTAAAACTCCGTGGTATACGGTCGGTTCATGGCACGAAGAATCGTATCGTCGCCCGACTGACACGAGAGATGCAGGTGCGGGCAAAGGTTGGGGTGCGACGCGAACGCATCTATTAAAGCGTCCGTGATTTCGATAGGCTGGATGGACGACAGCCGGACGCGGGCGACCTGTGGCACATCGGCGATGCGCAGGAGCAGTTCGGCGAGGTCCGGCCCGCCGGAGCCGGTGCTTTCCCCATACGCACCGACGCAAACCCCGGTAACGATAATCTCTTTCGTTCCCGACGCCGCGATGCGTTCGGCTTCCTCGACCACCTCTTGCCACGGACGCGATTCCAGCACCTTGCGCGTGTACGGGATCGAGCAGAAGCCGCAAAAATGCTCGCAACCATCCTGCACTTTCAGCACAGCACGCGTCCGGTGTCCGCGCTCCGGCAACTTGGCGGCGGGCGACGACGAATACGAAAGCAGGTCCGGCTTGAATGCCATCACTTTCTCGAATACCCGCATCTTCTGATCATTCGGGACAAGCACCGTCGCACCGTCCACGACCTCGCCCGCGTCCAGTACCATCTGCGAATGGCACCCGGTCATCGCGACCACGGCGTCCGGGTTGGTGCGCGACGCCTTACGGGCGAGATAGCGGCTTTTTTTATCCGCCGATGCCGTGACCGAACAAGAGTTAATCACGTACACATCGGCGGGCGCATCGAAATCGGTGAGTGTAAAGCCCGCCCGCGCGAAGTCCTCGGCGATGCGTTCGGTTTCGTACTGGTTGACCTTACAACCCAGCGTGGTCAATGCGGCGACTGGCATAAAATAATCCGGCTTCCTAAACGTGAATTAGCCGTTTATTTTATCCCACCACCGCAGGAACCGCTTTCGCAAGAAAAAAAGCGGTCGCCGCGTTTCCTCGTATATCCATCCACCAGCGAGAAAGAAAACCATACAGAGCCACAACGGCACGAGGATAAGTGCGCCACATAATCTTTCTACCAACGATTCCTCGGTATACACCGGTGCTCGAAGCATTGCATGCTCTTCATCTGACTGGGAATCATAAAATTGCACAAGCTGGTCAAATTGTTGCTTGAACGCGAGTCGCGTTTGGTCGTTGATACAGTCAGGAGCATTCTCGGGGTAGTTATTGTAAAGCCATAGTAAAAAATCGTACTCCGCATCACCTGCCACTAATTTTTTGTACCCTATGCTGTGACCCTGTTCGTAGCGGCAAGTCACACGAACAGTGAGTGCACCCTCATGAATATAGGCACGTCGCATCCAATAGAATGTCGCGATGACTGAGCCAGGATTTCCCTCCGCGTTCACAGGGTATTGTATCGCTCTTAAATGAATGGTTGGAAAGTTGAAACACTCGTCACGCGGGGGTAAGTTTGTGTGCTTCGCGGAGAGTGGGCGGTTGGAACGCCAGCACGATGTCCCACGGCGCGACACCCGCTTCTACCAGTTCGTGAAAAATGCCGTCCTTCGTCCAATCTTCTTCAATGTGAACATTTCCGTCCTTCAACCGCAGATAAAACAGGGGGCGCCGGACCCGCGTTTCGCCGCGCCATCCCACACGCATCACCATGTATTGTCCGTTCACGTCGTCGCTTACGATTTCGGTTTCTACGTCGGTGCGGGTGTGTACGGCTAAAAAGTCGTGATGCTCGGTGAGCAAGCCATGAATCGCATTGCGGTATGAGTTTATTTTTTCCATGCGTCTACTTCCTCGGCGTCAATGCGAACTACAACGAGCGAAATACCGAAGCGTTCCACGACAAACTGGAACGTATCCATTGCGCTCAGTTCGTCGTAAGCGGTTTTGCTCACCGCGAGGAATAGCGAGCGACCCGTTTCTATATTTTCCAGAGTTAAGCTGAAGCGACGTTTGCTAATTGTTTGACAATACGTTCTATTCTGTTTTACACTATGGCGATTCGTCACGCCAGCGTTATTAAGGCGATCACGTCGGCGAAGAAAGGGTTTTGCCATGTTTCAGGGACTCCGAACAATCGTCTACAATGTCGCCGATCTGCAAGCGGCGAAGGGTTGGTACACCACGGCACTCGGCGTCGCGCCGTATTTCGACGAGCCGTTTTATGTCGGGTTCAACGTCGGCGGCTATGAATTGGGGCTGGTCCCGGCGGACGATTCCAGCACGGTTCCCGGCTCCGTGACCTACTGGGGCGTGGCGGACGCGGACGAGGCGATGCGTCACCTGGTCGCGCACGGAGCGAACGAACACGAAGCCACGCACGATGTCGGTGGCGGGATTCGGTTGGGCTCCGTCTACGATCCCGACGGCAATATCGTCGGTGTCATCTACAATCCGCATTTTGCTTTAGCCGATACCCCGTAGAGTTGCGGCGTATGCGACGCGCGACGACGCGAAATCCGGTAAACTGACGCCGTGACCCAACATAGTGTGATGCGCACCGAATGGCGGCTGATTGATAAACGACGGGTGCGCCTGTTCGTCGCGCCGCCCGAACCCGACCCCGAGATGGAAAGTCCGCTGAGTCTGCCGATTCTGTTTTCGCATGGCTTGGGTTGCTCCGGTCTCGTCTGGGAGCCGACGCTTCGGGAGATTTCGCGGCGCGGTCTGTGCTGCCCGTCGCTCGCGCCGGATATGCCGGGGTACGGTCGCTCCGAGGGTCCGCCCGGGTTGCGCGCGATGAATATTCCGGAGTTGGCGGACTGGCTAGCACGGCTTCTGGACCATGAAAAGATCGAGCGCGTTCATCTCGTCGGGAACTCGCTCGGATGCCAGATCGGACTGGCGTTCGCACGGCGGCACCCGCACCGCATCGGCGGGATGGTGCTTCAAGGCGGGACCACGGGCACGCGCATGGTGCCGCAATGGCGGTATATGACCGGACTGATCGTGGACGCATTCAACGAACCGATTTATTACAATCTGCGCCTCGCCGGGATGTACACCCAGATGGGACCGGTGCGTTTTTTTCAGACCGTGCAGTTTATGATGGAAGATGATGCGTTCGCGGCGGCAAGTCTGGTCAAAGCCCCGACGCTGGTGATTCGGGGCGGCAAGGACGCGATTGTCGCCGACCGGATCGCCCGGCTTCTGGCGGCGACGCTCCCCGACGGCACGTATACACCGCTCGACTCGGCGGCGCACGCGATTGAGTTCAACAACCCCGACGACTTCGTCCCGGCGATGATCCATTTCCTGGAGCGTGCCGAGGGCAAATTGCTCGGCGCGGACGGTACAATAAAGACGCCATGAATAACACCGATTTGCGCTATCATGTCGCGTCTTTGTCCGCCATTTTTCTCGCGTTGGGGATCGGTATCGTTATCGGCACGGCGTTCGTCGGTTCGCCCCTCGTATCGCGCCAGACCGGGATGCTTCACCGACTGGAAACCCATGTCACCGAACTGCGGGAGGAGACGCGGGAGCGGGAGCGTACCGAGGAAGCCCTCGTGCAACTGACCCCGCAAGCCGTGCGCGGCACGTTGCGCGGCAAGCGCGTCCTCGTCGTGCAAATGGGCAACTATGCCGATGCGACTCTATCGGTCACGGAAACACTGACTCTCGCCGGAGCGGTCCCGATGACGGTCCGGCTACCTCCGGATGCCTGGCGTACGCGACTCAATATGCCGGACGTCGCACCGGAGCGGATCGCGGACGAAGCGCGTAAACTGGCTACCCGGCTCGCTTCCGGAGCGACTGATTTTTGGAGCGGATACCGCGAGAGCGGGCTGTTGATAACCGACAACAGCGAAGATTCGTCCGCCGGAGCCGTAGGATATGTCGTTCTGGTCGGCGGCGAGACGGGCGGAGGAGACACAACGCTTCTCGCCCAACGCGATATACCGCTCATCGAGGAGTGGCAAAGTGCGGGACTGACCGTGGTCGCCGTGGAACCGCGCAAAACCGAGATTTCGTACCTGCCCACCTACCGGAGCAAGGGCATCGCGACGATTGACGCGATTGACCGCGCCGCCGGAAAAATCGCGCTCCCCTTCGCCCTGCAAGGCGAAACCGGCGCGTTCGGCTACCGCACCGATGCGGGACAGATCCTGCCCGTCGCTGTCGGGGTCGAACCTCCCCCCCCCGTTCCGACCCCAAAACCGATCCCGAAGCGGGTTCCGACACCGGGAGCCTCCCCGCCGTGACGACAACTCCCGGTGTCGCCGTTGTCCTGCCCGCATACAATGAAGGAGAGCGTATCGTCGCCACGGTCGGTGCCGCGTTGACACTACCCAATGTTCACACGGTCGTGGTCGTAGACGACGGTTCGGCGGACGACACGGCAGCTGTTGCGGCGAAAGCAGGCGCGACGGTTTTGCGGCACGAACGCAACCGGGGCAAGGCGGCGGCGATGGAAACCGGCGCGCAACATATCACGGACCCCGACATGCTTCTGCTGTTTCTGGACGCCGATTTGCAGGAGACCGCGACAGAAGCGGCGAAACTTATCGGACCGATCCTACGCGACGAAGCGGATATGACGATTGCAACCTTCCCCAAACTTCCCGGCAACAAAGGCGGCGGCATGGGCTTTGTCGTGCGGCTTGCTCGCTGGGGAATCGTCACCATCACAGGGCGAACGATGGACGCTCCCCTATCCGGGCAACGGTGTGTTCGGCGCGGTGTTTTCGGTGCCGCGTTGCCGCTCGCGTCCGGGTTCGGCGTGGAAACCGCGCTTACGATAGATGTACTCAAAGCCGGGTATCGGATTGTCGAAGTTCCCACGCAAATGGCACATCGCGTCACCGGGACCGATCTGCGCAGTCAGTTGCACCGGGCACGACAATGGCGCGATGTCGCAAAGGCACTCCTACCCCGTTTGCTCAAAGGATGGTCTAACCCATGACTCCGCTCACTCTCGCGCTTTTCGGTTTCGGGTTCATTTTGCTTTGCGCGACCGCCCCGTTCCTCTCGCGCTTCCTGTGCCGCGTATGGCATCTGGAGAAACCGAACTTTGCCGGGAGCGTGATTCCCGCCGCGACCGGTCTGACGTTTCTTCTTATCGGCGCGGTCGTTTACGCCTTGTTGCCAACAACCGGTGCCACACTCGGGTTCGCGTACGCGCCCTCGTTCCTGATGGTTTGCGTCGGCTTCGGAATACTCGGTCTTTTCGATGACAAATACGGCTCGCGGGCGGTCGGGGGGTTCAAGGGGCATCTCGGTTCCCTGCTCAAAGGTAAACCGACGACCGGAGCAATCAAACTGATCGTGGGTGGGATTCTCGCGCTACTCGCCGCGTTTCTCATACACCGGACGGATTGGGG
>JACMIS010000200.1 GCA_014381035.1 Armatimonadota bacterium | reverse complement strand
GAAATGGTCGAGATCCCGACGCACAAACGCACCTACACCATGGTACGGAACAGCGGTGAGGGCGCCCGCTCCGGCGATGACAGCGTCCGGGTCAACACGGCATCTACCAACGTTCTCAACATTGATACATCGGTGACGTATCACCTCGCGTTTGACCCGGCACGCCCAGAGGATCTGAAGAACCTGTATGCAAAGTACCGGTCGCAGTTTCAGGGGGACGGCTTCGATGCGTTCGAGGAGAATCAGTTGCGCCCGCTGTTCCGCAAGTACGTCTCGAATGCGTTCGGCAAGATGAGCACTGTAGACGCCATGACCGGCGACGGCAAGAACCGTGCGGCGGCGGACGCCCGGGCAGAGTTGAATAAGGTACTCAACGGGGATTCGATCGTGATTGACGAGGTTCGTATTCGCGCGATCTGGCCTGACGAAGCGACGAAAAATACGCTCCGAACCCACCTCGTCGCCGAGCAGAACTTGCGCCTGTCGACACTGAATCAGCAACTCGCTTCGATCACAAACGCCCGTGCGGTCTCGAAGGCGGAAGCGGAGGCGAAAGCCGCCCGCATCCGCGCGGCGTCGCTGACACCACGTCTGGTACGCTTCAAGCATCTGGATAAGATCCGAATTGTCGGGGTGCCGCGCGGCGCCATCGTGAACGCAGGGTCGGCGGAGCCGCGAATGCAAGACGGTGCCGCTCAGGAAGGGCAGCCGGTGAACGAGCAACCGGCACAGTAAATCAGCGACGGGGCAGTATGATCCGCCGGTGCCCCCCGCCCCCAATTCTGGGGGAGCCGGAGGGGACGCGGCGGGAACCGGGCGATCACCAGTCGAGAGTGACGTTTCCACGCCCTTCCTTCCGGCTCCCCCAGAATTGGGGGCGGGGGGCTCACCGGCGCATCATTTGAAATACGAATTGCCCGAACTGTTTCTTTGCACGTAATCTTCTAGCTGTTGCGCCTGGAGATCGCCCGCCCGTTTCGCATTGTACGTGAGGTAGAGAGAGCGGCGGGGGTGCGGCGACGTGTTCGGCGCGCTGTCGTGCGGTGTCAGGGAGTGGAATATGAGCACATCGCCCGGTCGGGTCGCGATAAGGTCGCGCCGTCCTGTATCGATTCGTGTCAACTCTTCACTCTGTATGCCCCTTTTTGCTCCTACCGGGGTCAACAACTCGTGATGATACCCGGGATACAGCGCCACCGCGCCGTTCGCCTCATTCGCGGCATCGAGCGCAATGGAAACCGATAGAATGTCGTCCGGCGGGCAGAACTGCCAGTATGCCTGGTCCTGATGAATAACATACCCTTCGGTGCCAGGTAACTTGTAAATCAGCTTGTCTTTAAACACCACCGGGGTATCGCCGAAAAGCGAATGTAGCACGTCCATAATGCGGGCGTCCCGTGCCAGAGCATCAAATAGCGGAGATATATCCAGGACCGGGTCTATCCGCTCGGGGAACTCACCACTGTTTTTGCGGAACGGCGTGCGGACGTTATTCGGCTGAACAACGTCGGATCGCAGCAGCCGCTCGCTTTCCGCCCGCCATGCCTCTGTTTCTTCCGGCGCGAACAGCCCGGAAAGCACCAAATACCCTGTCTCCCAGTACCGAGCCCGCCGCGCTTCCACCGACTCGCTTTGCTCTATCACTGCCATGGTCTTGTCCTCCTGCACTTTTGTTACAGGATAGCGGAAATAAACAAACGACGGAATGCACAAACCGGTATAATCTATGGACTTTCTTGCGTTTATCTCGTCAGGGGCCGAACTGGATGCTGAATTTACGGCGTGACTTTCATCTGCGGCGAACCCGGTTTCGACTTCGGGACGAAACCTATCCGCACTGGGTTTTGTTGTGCGTTACCGAGGGAGCGTTCCGTTTCGCGGTGAAGGACAGCATTACCGCGGAAATGACGGAGGAGGCGCGGTTCGGCGACCTGGTTTTTACCCCGCCCGGATTCACTCTCAGCCGGGAGGCAACGTCCTCTCATATCAAGATTCATTTTTTCGAGTTCGATGTGGGCGGTCTGCCGTGGATACCGCCGACCGGTAAGGTAACCGTACGGGGCGACGACAGGATACGCCTGGAATCCAACCTTGCGCGGTTCGAGATGCTCGCTTCCTATCTCCCGGAAACCGCGGAGGACCGTATCTGGCGGGATCACCTGATGGACGACATGTTGCTTCTTTGTCGCACGGCGTGTGCACAAAAAGAAGCCGAAAAGACCGATACCCTGATGGAAACGGCGGCGCGTCTGCTCCGGGAATCGTTCGCGGATCGCTCGTTCTCGCTGGAAACGCTCGCCCGCGACCTCGCGCTGACCCCGTCCGGGTTTTCACGTCGCTTCGGGATCGCGCACGGATGCACGCCCTCGGCGTATCAAAGCGCGTGGCGCCTCCAGCAAGCGCAAGCGATGCTTCTCGCGACCGATTTCACGATTGATCACGTTGCGCAGGCGTGTGGCTACCGGGATGGATTCTATCTCTGCCGGGTTTTCCGAAAGTCGCTAAGGATCACCCCTTCGGCGTACCGGCAACGGCGCCGGGTGTGATAGTTCGACCATCCCATAGACTCCCCGACGAACCGCATTTTAGCAGCGGAGCGTTTGACGCGATACAGACTCGTATGCACCACTCTCAATACAACGCGGGAAAAATCACTCCGGCGGTACCCCGTGAATAATGCCTTGCTGGATGCCGCCACGAAAGGCGATCTGTCGCGCGTGGTCGCCGCGCTCGGCACGGGGCAACCGGTAGACACTATCGATCAGCAGGGCAGGACTCCGTTGATGCGTGCGGCACGTGGTGGGCATGACCACATTGTCCGCGCCCTGCTCGACGCGGGCGCGGACATTGACCATGAGGCGACCTATTACGGGTGGACGGCACTCGCGTTCGCGGCGCAATCAGGGCACGCGGAGACCGTTCGTATCCTGGTCGAACATCGCGCGGATCTGAACGCGAAGGGGCATCGCGGCAAGACCCCGTTGATGCTCGCCGCCGATCGGGGGCATGCGGCGGTACTTATCGCCCTGCTCGAAGCCGGAGCCGACCCGGACCCCGAAGCCGATCACCACGGTTGGGTGCCCTTACGCCAGGCAGTCCGCAACGGGCACGTCGAGGTCGTACGGGTATTGCTCGCCGCCGGAGCGAACCGCTCGCACGGGACTACCGCGACGAAACCCCGGTACACATCGCCATAAGCCATGGTCAGACGGAGATTGCTGAACTGCTGTATGCCGCTACGGGGAATCGCTGATGCACTTTTATTTCCGTCTGATGCCCGTGGACGAAATACCGCCGTGGGGCGAGGAGCAGGGTCAGCCGACGCTCTCCTGGTTCGGACTGACACTCG
>JACMIS010000199.1 GCA_014381035.1 Armatimonadota bacterium | reverse complement strand
TCACCATGAGCGGAGCGCAGGAGGAGTGTGTTCGCGCCGCCATCGAGGAACAAAAGCGGCACGATCCGTTTCTCGCGGAGGCGTTAAACGAGGATGCGACGGACACCACCGAGCCATTCTTCATCAAAAGTATCGAGGACGTTCAGGGCGACGAGCGCGACGTGATATTTCTCTCCGTCGGCTACGGAAAGTGGCCCGACGGGAAAGCGCGGATGCTGTTCGGACCGCTCAGCCGCACCGGGGGCGAACGCCGGTTGAACGTCGCCGTCACGCGGGCGAAAGAGCGGCTCACCGTGGTTTCGAGTCTCGCACCGACGGATATTACCGTGACCGAGGAAACGAAACGCGGCGTTCGTCTGCTCCGCCAGTTCCTCGCGCGGGCACAAACCGCGACCGGCGCGACGCGGGCGGGGGGCGACGTTGGCGCGGACGGATTCGTGGACGCTGTCGCCGACGCCCTAACCCGTCGCGGACACGGTGTACGTCGCGCGGTCGGGACTTCGGATTACCGGATCGACTTGGCCGTGGAAGACCCGGCGAACCCCGACGCGTTCCTGCTCGGCATCGAATGCGACAGCGAGAACTACCGGAACGCCCGCACCGCCCGCGCCCGCGAACGGTTGCGGAGCGAAGTGCTCGCCGGACTGGGCTGGCGTCTCCACCGGGTCTGGTCCGCCGACTGGCTCCGCGACCCGGAGAAGGTCATCGCGACAATCGAAGCGGTGATGCGCGAACCAGTGCCTGTAGCCGTGACGCCCTCCGCCGGAAGTGCCTCTTCCCTCGCGGACGACGCCTTGACCGGGGACGAACCAACGGACCCGAAGATGACGACAGACGAGCCGGATACGTTTACCTTCTCCGCGCCGAAGAAGCAACCGTTGCCGGGGTTGTCGTATTTCGCCCCCTATACCACCCCACTCACTGGTGGAGAGAGCACGCTGTACGGCAACACACATGGCGACTCGCTCACTCGCGCGGAGTACGTTCTGGAAGTCATCCGACAAGAAGAACCGATACACGTCGATACGATTGCGGTCCGGTTACGACAGGGAACCGGACTCAACCGCGCCGGAGCACAGATCAAGCGCGTCGCGGATCATGCGCTGACAGTGTTGGAGCAGGCGCGAGCCATCGAGCGGCAGGGCGACTTTCTACATATCGCCGGTAGCGACACTTTACCTGCCCGAGTGCCCAAGTCCGGCGACACACCGCGCCCGATAGAGTACATCGCCGTCGAAGAGATAGCAGAGGTCGCTCTGGTAGTCATCCGGCAGGCGGGCGGCGTCCGCAACGACGAGGCGGTGAGCGAAACGGCACGACAACTCGGCTTCGACCGCACCGGTAACACGGTCAAAAACCGGGTTCAGGAGGCGATTTCCCGGCTCGAATACGCGAACCGAATCCACATTCGAGGCGGACAGATACGGTCGCTGGAATAGGCACGGGGTGTTTACGTCGCGTATTGCCCCGTGCTACAATTGCGCTATGACAATGCAGACGAATACCCCGATCCGATTCGCGATTCTCGGATGCGGCACGATTGCTTCCACCCACGCGGAAGCGATCCGACAGATCGAGAAGTTATCCGGCGGCGCGGACGCCACGCTCACGGCGGTTTACGACCCGAACGCCGAACGCGCCGGGTCCCTTGCGGAAACATTCCGCATTCCCAAAATCCATGCCAGCGAGGAGGACGTGCTCTCCGACCCCAACGTCGACGCGGTGTGTTTGTGTACGCCGAGCGGGTTACACATGACGGCGGCAGTCAATGCGATGGAATCGGGTAAGCATGTCGTCTCGGAAAAACCGATGGACGTTTCCGTGGAAGCGTGTAACCGCGCCATCGCCGCCGAAAACGCGACCGGCAAGGTGCTCACCATCATCAGCCAGCACCGTTTCGACCCCGCGACCGTCGCCGTGAAAGCCGCGATTGATTCCGGCGCACTGGGGACAATCGTTCTCGCCAACGCCGCGGTGCCCTGGTACCGCACCCAGGCATATTACGATTCGGGCGATTGGCGCGGCACCTGGGCGATGGACGGCGGCGGCGCGACGATGAATCAGGGCGTCCACACCGTGGACGTCCTACTCTATCTCGCAGGCGACGTTGCCACGATCTCCGCTTTTTACACCGTTGGCGCGGCGCATGAACGGATCGAGGTCGAGGATGTTTCGGCGGCGTCGCTCCGGTTCGAGAACGGTGCTATCGGTACCCTCTACGCGACCACGGCGGCTTATGACGGCTTCCCGGCGCGTATCGAGATATTCGGCACCGACGGCGCGGCGATTATCGAAGGCGACCGCCTGAAGGTTCTACAAACGAAATCCGGTCGGCGCGAAGGGGGCGAAGAGTCCGCCACCCACGCCGCGATGGTCGCCAAAGGCGGCACGGCGGCGGCACGACTGGAAACGATCTGGGGCGACTCGCACCGGGCACAGTTCGAGAATTTTATCCAGTCTATCCGCACCGGAACCCGACCGATGATTGACGGACAACAGGGTCGCCGTCCTTTGCGCCTGATCGAGGCGATGTATCGCTCGGCACGCACGGGTTTCATGGTGAACCTTTAATTTCTTTTTTGTCCTTCGCGGACGGCGCCAACACTTTGTTGGATCGGTTTCACCTGCGGTGCTGTG
>JACMIS010000025.1 GCA_014381035.1 Armatimonadota bacterium | reverse complement strand
GAGGGGCGCGAAATTCCTCTAAGCCGTCACATCGCATTGGGGGCGATATGGTGGGACCCGGAACTGCCCCCGATGCACATGACACCGACGTTACCTCTGCACTGGACCGCGACAGGCGCACTTCCGGTCGCGGTGTTGCGCTCCGCGTGGGGCGACCCGAACGCAACCTATCTGGCGATCAAGGGCGGAACCCCGAATCAATCCCACGGGCATATGGACGTGGGCAGTTTCGTGTTCGAAGCCGGTGGCGTGCGCTGGGCGTTGGACCTCGGGACTGAGAGTTACGATAAGATGCGTGCCGCGAAACTCGACCTGTGGAACTACTCCCAGACCAGTTCCCGGTGGAGTACGTTCCGTGTTGGTCCCGAAGGGCACAATCTGCCACGCTTCGACGGCGCGTTGCAGGACATCACCGGCAAGGCGGAGATAAGCCCCCTCCCAGATATGGACGGCATCATCGGCGACACCCTGGATCTGACTCCCCTATACCGAGGGCAGGTCAAGCGCGTCCAGCGGACCGTGCGGATGCGTCCCGACCACAGCGTCTCGCTTACGGATGAGTGGACTACGGGTGACCGCCCGGTACGCTATTCCTGGCAGTGGCTGACGACCGCGACCGTCACCCGTACGGAAGACGGGGTGTTGCTTCAACAGGCGGGACGTTCGCTGAATCTCCGGGTAACATCACCCGCCGTTTTCACCGTGGAAACCGAGGATGTTTCCCAGCCACGTGGGATTCAAGACTCCCCGAATTCGAACCTGCGTCGCCTCGTGATTCGTCTCGAAACGGCGGCGAGGAGTCACGGCAAGATCGAGGTCGAATGCACCCTGGGCGGTAGCAGACAGGGGAGATCTAAGTAAGGATCTTTTTCTGCCGGTTGAAAAATCTTCGCCGCCCCCCTTGACGATGTTCGATGCATTATGTTACAATGATTTATCGTTAGGTTCCAGGAACACAGATTGCAGGTTCCTTGGTCATCACGTCACGGCGGCGGAGTTTCCTTAGACGGAAAATAGTTTGCTGATCCTTAGAGTGATCAGTCATATCATCGAAGCAAAAAGCAGAGCAGGTTGGCGTGGACAACAGAGCGGAAACGCGCGCCAGAAGAGAGGATGAAATTCTTGAGATTACTCAGCGCAAATGCTAAGTTTGTGTCCCCCGAGCAAAGCAAGCGAAGAATGCTTGCGGCGGGAGTAGCGATTCTTTGTTCGGCTTCGCTCTTCGGGGCAGGGTGTGGCACCGAGGGCAACAGCACAAGTGTGCCCGCAGCCGACCAGAAGCCCAGTGCTGCAGATGAGGAGAAGGCGAGGAAGCAAGGCGAGGCGACAGGACCAGCAATTCAAGCCGCCAACGATGCTGCGCAAGAAGCCGCGCGAAAAGGCGAGTAGTTACTCGCTCAGGTTTCAGTCCCCCGCTCAGTAAATTCGTACAAGTCCGTAACAATCGGTATAGGAAAGGTTAGGTTTTTAGATATGCAAAGTCGGTATCAAATTCGGAGTTTATCCTCAGCGTTCACGTTGATCGAACTTCTCGTTGTCATCGCTATCATCGCGATCCTCGCCGCGATACTTTTTCCGGTGTTCGCACAAGCACGGGAGAAGGCACGGGCCGCCTCCTGCCTGTCTAACACGAAGCAGTTGGGTCTTGCTATGATGCAATACACCCAGGATTACGATGAGGTTTATGTGAACGGCACTTACCACTACAATCCCATCGGTGGGTGGGCAGGGCAGATTTATCCCTACGTCAAGAGTGCCGGGGTGTATCGTTGCCCGAATGACGTAGATCTCCCGAACCCGAACCCGGCAATCGCGACGAACCCGGTATCCTTTGGTATGAACCGAAACTTCGGTATTCAGGGGAACAATAGTCTACCTAATCCGAATAAGATCCCGAACGTAGCCTACGCGCTTGCAGACCTCACTGCCCCTGCGAAGACGGTTCTGCTGTTCGAGGTAGAAGGTAACGTTGGTATCAACACCACCCTGCCAGCCACGGAAAGCCCTTACGGAACAAACTGGAACTCGTCGCCCTTCGGTACCGGGGGATTACATAACAACAGTCCTTCCGGGGGGGGCACCTTCGGTGCGTGCCCGCCGGGTGGTGGTCCGCCGGCGACCGGTAGCCTGAAGTACGCGACGGGTTATATGGGAGGGCGTCCTATGACTGTAGCAAACGCTTGTCGCTTCACCGGTCCGCAAGGTCGACACAATCAGGGATCGAACTTCCTGTTTGGGGACGGACATGCCAAATGGCACCGCGGTTCGCAAGTCTCTTCGGGCGGCAATAATGGGAGCGAAAATGGGAATCAGGGTACCAGTGCCGCTGCCGGGACCAACGGCATGATCGGCACGACAACTGCCGCCGCCACCTTCAGCATCAAATAACCTGCGCGGTGCACGGGCGCAAGGCGTTTTACCGCTCCCTGCCGGGGGAAGTTTCCCCCGGCAGGGAGCGGTTACCCTGTCGTATTGTCCAACCTTTTTCCTACGTATACTTGCAGAGTCGAGATTGGTCAGCTTTTCTTGTCAACTTGCCCCGGCGATGCTACTCCCGCGTGGGGCGAGGGGTTTCGCACGTGTCACTACCCAGACCGCCTTTTGAGATAAAAAACTATGTTCCGATTCCTTTCCCAGACGTTGCCCATCTCCGCCGTTCTTTCTCTGACAATCGCCTGTATGCCAAGAGCGGCAACCTCCGTTCCTTCAACAGTCAGTGTGATGCCCGCCGCGTCCGCCGACACAGGCGACGCGGCGCGTGGGGGGGCACTCCTGCGGCAGGATTTTAACGGGTCCGTTACATGGACGGAATTCGCCGGTGCGCCCGACAGTGTGAACATCATGGCGAGCGGCTTGATAAAACAGGTCGGCACCATAGACGTTGCTAAATCCGCGACCCCTTCGGGCGCGGCAGTGCTTGGTGTGGGCAGTATTCCGGCGGGCGGCAAGGCGTGGATCGCCGGGATGATGAGCGGTCTCGTGCCGGTGCGCAACGCGGAGAAGAACCTCGCCAAACTCACGCTCAGTTTCGACCACTCCGTGTCGTCCGTGCGCCCCGTCACGGTGCGGATCGAGTCGTTCGACGGTAAGAGGAAGCGCACCGGCGGGCGCGAGGGCGTCGTCTACCCCGCCGCACCCGACTTCTACCTGCGCTCCGCGCTCGAACTCTCCGACATGAAGCCCGTCGGCGAAGGCAACTTCCAGCCGACCGACCCGTATGTGAAAGTCACGTTCCTGATCGGTAGCCTGCCCGGCACTACGGCGGCGGAGTCTCCCCGCCCCGAGCTGCGCATCGACAACGTCGGCTACGCCGCGCCCGCGTTCTACGTCAGCCCGAAGGGCAAGGACACGAACGACGGACGCACCGAGAAAACCGCGTTCGCGACACCGCAGAAGGCGATAGACGCCGCGCAACCCGGCGACATCGTGCTCGTGATGAATGGGACGTATCTGCCGCACGACTCCCAGGAAGGGGTGGTCGCGTTCCGCCGCCCCGGAACCCCCGCCGCGTGGATCTCGCTCAAAAACTATCCGGGACACAAGCCGCTCTTCTCCTCGGTCGGCGCGTGGAATGCGATCCGAATCGGGCAACGCGGTAGCAAAGAGGCACCGAGTAAAGAAACCGCACTGGCGTATTTAGAAGTGCGCGGTTTGCATATTCGCGGCGACGCCGACCTCGCGAAAGAAAAATATGCCGACAAGATCGGCAAGTCCGACCCGTTCACCAACAGCAACGGCATCTTTCTTACCGGGTCCCAGGAAACGGACCTTCCCCATCACCTCCGCATCGCCGATAACCTCATCGAGTATAACGCGGGCGCGGGCGTCGCCGGGATCAAGACGGACTGGACCACGGTCGAGAACAATATCGTGCGCGACAACTGCTGGTATATGATCTATGCCGGGTCCGGAATCTCGTTCCTCGATTCCGATAACTTCGACTCCGCCGACAACGTTTACAAATCGCTGATCCGTGACAACGTCACCAGTGGTAACCGTTGCTTCGTGGCGTGGGCGCAGATCAAAAAGATTTCGGACGGCAACGGAATCATCGTCGACACGAACAACGCCCCCGCGAAGAATCACGTGTATCTCGGGCGCACCCTGATACAGAGCAACTTGTCGTTCAACAACGGCGGGTCGGGTATACACGCCTACAAGAGCCACCGCGTCGATATTATCAACAACACGGCGTATTACAACGGTGCCTCGCCCGAACTGAACTGGGGGCAGATCTTCGTCCAGAACGCTGACGACATGAAAATGATCAATAACATTTCCGTGTCGCGCCCCGGTCAGCCGGTCAACTCGGTCGGCAAAGACGGCGGCGATCAAAAGAGCACCAACGTCGTGCGGGCAAACAACCTCTATTTTGGCGGGCTGACCCCAAAACTGATGGGAGAAGGCGACGTGTTCGCGGATCCGATGTTCGTCAACGCGTCCATCGACCACAAAGTCGCCGATTTCCATGTCAAATCCGGTAGCCCGGCACTCAAATCGGGGTGGCAGGGGGCGATTCTCCCCCTCCGCGATCTCGATGGCAAGCCGCGCCCGGTAGCCATCGCGCCGGACCGGGGGGCGTATCAGTTCGGGTCGGCACCGTCACGGGTCGTTTCCGGGAAATAATCACCGCCGAATACTATTCCGGCGAACAATGCACGACTCGGTCGGCGCGATTGTTCGCCGGAATAGGGGGCGCGTTTGGACCAATAAACCCTGTATGAAATCTAATGCTATGTCACGTAAAACACCGTATCCCTTTCAACTGAAGCGTCAACCGGCTCGAACGATTCTTGGAATGCTCGCCCTCGCCGGTTGCTCGCTCCCCGCCCTGACCGTGCTGGCGCAAAATACCGCCGAACCTGCGTACCAGGGCATGCAACCGCAACTGGTAAACGGCGTGCAGGACGGAATGGCGACCGGCAAGCCGAAAATCCGCCACGTCTATCTCGCCGCGCCCGATGTGCTCGCCGTCGTGATCGACACGCAACATCTTTGGAGCGCACCGGTACAGAAATATGTCCCGCAACCCGGCGACACCATCAAACGGAGCGGACCGCAGAAATATGGTCTTAAAGGCGACAAGCAGTTCTTCTGGAACCGCTTCATCATCCGCGACGGGGTCCAGATCGGCAACCTTGTCGGTTTGAAGGAGGATCATTACACCCCGAACTATCAACTCAAGGGCGAGGCTCTGGATACCGCCTGGGCGGAAAACCCGGCGCACTTCACGCTCACTTCGGGCGACGACGCGGCGTACCGCGCCGCCGGGACGCCGTCCGCGATCTTCCGCAAATCCAAGCCGGAGATGTACGAATGGACGGGCAAGGGCAAGCAGGAAGGCACGGCGCGACACGAACTATATCTGAAGTTGCCGCGTCCTTTGCAACCGGGAAAGCGGTACACGCTCGGTTTCGCCAAAGGGGAGCAGTTCGAGACACCGGTTTCTTTCGTGTTTGACGACGCAAAACTGCGCACCGAAGCCGTCGAGGTGACTCAGTCCGGGTACCACCCGCGCCAAACCGAAAAAATCGCCCGCCTATTCCAGTGGCTCGGCAACGGCGGCGGCGTGGACTTCGCCGCTTTCAAAAACTTCCTCGTGGTAGACGACAAAACCGGGGCGACCAAATTTCGGGGCGAAATCACGTTGCGGTCGGCGGGCGATCCGGCGCGAAAGCAGGCACCGGAGCGCACCGCCGATGTCGGCGACACG
>JACMIS010000198.1 GCA_014381035.1 Armatimonadota bacterium | reverse complement strand
CACGCGAGCAGCGCCGCCTTGAACGGGACTGAGCGTCCCTTGCGCGGTGACGGTTTCGTTCATATCGCGAAGCCGTGCGTGCGTGACCGAAACGACGACAGGAAGCGGTTCCGCTTTCGCCGCCGTGATTGATGGATCTGACTTACGGCACCCGGATACGACGCCGGAAACGATAACGGATAAGATCAGGCATGACACCGTTGTTTTCTTCAAGGCAACTTCCCCCCCACGGCACGTTCCAGCCGGGCGGTCGCGGTGTTGACGGCGGCAAGGGCGCGGGCATATTCGACCTGCTCCAGTTGATACACCCGTTGCGCGTCGATCACTTCCAAATAGGAGTTCGCCCCGTTGGCGTAGCCTGTGTTTACCATTTCTAAGATTTCCTTCGATCTCGTCAGGCGTCCATTCTGGAAGGATTCGACGAGCAAGACCGCTTGCCGCCTTTCCCGGAACACCGTCTCTACATCAAGCCGTGCCACTCGCTCCGCTTCCCGCAAGTTCGCTTCCTGCTCATCGCGCAGGGCTTGGGAGTTACCGACGTCGGCGCGGATACGCCCGTAGTCGAAAATAGGAAAAACGACCCCGACGCGCACGGAATCGCCCTGCAGAGTGGTATTCTGATCCCCGCTGTTTCCGAACAATGTCGCATGTCGCCCCTCCACTACCAAGTCGGGTTGTCTTTGTGCCTTCGCCCCGCGCACATCGGCACCACGCGCCGCGAGGAGTCTCCGAGCCGACAATACATCGGGGCGGGTCTGTGTCGCCAGCGGGAGAAGCGCGGAAAGGTCATACGTTTTCGGTTCATAAACAAGTGCGTCGGTCAAAAGTAGCGGCATCGCCTCCGTCAAACCGATCAAACTGCGCAGGGTTGCATAGCGGTTGTCGCGGTCGGTTTGTGCCGCAAGAAGAGTCTGTTCGGCGCGGGATAGTTCGATCTGGCTTCTCACGACGTTGCTACGCGGCGCGTCTCCGGCATCGAACTGGATTTGCGCGGCGTCGGCGAACCGGCGCGTCGCGGCAAGCAGGTTACTCGCCTGCTCGACCTCCGCATCGGCACGCAACGCCTCGAAGTACGCCGCCTTCGTGGATAGAATAATGTCCACGTCCGCGCCTAACCGGTCGGCAGTGGCCGCATCGCGTGTCGCACGTGCCGCCTGGGTCCGGTAGCGAATCTTGTCCGGGGGTTCCAGGGTTTGCGATGCGATAACATCCTCGCCGAATCCGCCCGTGTTAGACGAACCGAACGGGCGGGCAAGGGCGAGGTTCGGGTTAGGTTGTCGGGCCGCGCCGGACGCCAGTGCCGCCGCCCCGCGAAGACGGGCTTGCGCCGAGGAGGGGAGGGGGTTGTATTTTTTCGCCCTCGTCACCGCCTCCGACACAGAAAGGCGTTCCGGCGCGACGGAGGGCATGGGGGTGGCATCTTGCGCCTGAGACCGCACGCCGCTTAAAAAAGCAACCAGCAAAGCGGCGATACCGTAGAAGGGAAGACCTGAATATCTCACATATCCACTGTACAGGCACCGTCTGAGAAACAATTGAGACGCATCTGAGAACTTTCTTATGAACATTCGTGTCGGTTCGTTACGCTGAACATCGCCGCAGGGTGGGGCAAGATGCGGCGACGAAGGTCTGTGTTCGATACCGTGATGGCGGGCGAAAGTCAAACCGGATACCATAAAGGACTTGAGAAACGTGGTCGCGATTAAGGTCGAAGTGTGGTTACGACAAGCACTACTGCTTGTTGCCGCCCTCGCCTTCGTTTACGTCGCGCTGCCACGGGCGACCGTGACGCGCTGGATATGTGAAGGGCGCGTTTGTGGCATCTCGTTCGGGGCGACCCCCGACTGTTGTTGCGATGCACCGGATGCACTCCGACACGACGGCTGTTCCAATTCACGCCGCGACCTTGCGACCACAGGCGACGCCATCGACTGCGCGGACGGTTGCGGCTGCGTACTGGTAAGCACCGCTGTTCGAGGTAGTGATCATGAACCGCACGACCACACCCCGCCCCCCGGTGTGCCTTTGTTTGAGCCGACCAATTTCGTCGCGATTCTCGCAACCCCGGTCGCGGGTTACGTTCCGCCTGCTTTGATGGAAGCCGTCGTGTGCAACATCGACACACGCGGTCCGCCCTTGTGGCAGATCCCCCCCCCGTGCCCCGGACTTCGCGCCCCGCCCTCTGCCTGACACGCCGATTCGCATCTCTTGCGAGCCGTGCGTATTAGGGTATCGGCACGCCTTCTGATTCGCGCCGCTACTCCTGACACGCCGGTTCCCCGATCACGGTTCGCGGACCTATAATCCGTCCGCGCAGTCAGGAGTTTTCTCTATGTTTCGTCGTCTGAAGCCTTTGCTTCTGGGCGGATTTATTCCGTTCGCCGTCTGTCTCCCCGCGATGGGGCAGGACGCGCCCCCTGTTTCGCTTTCCATTGAGGAGGCGGTTGGACTCGCGGTACGCAATAGCCCCCGCCTCGTCGCGGCACGTGGCGATGCTCGGTCCGCGTCATTCGGTGTGTCATCGGCACGCGCCCTTGTCAACCCCAACGCCTTCTTCGCGCCGGGAATTACCAGCGTCAGTGGAACGGGCGAAGAGTTCCTGATCCAGCAACCGCTCGAAATCAACGGGGTCCGCTCCGCCCGTGCCGGGATAGCCCGTGCCGGGCAACGCGAAGCGGAGGCGCGATCCTTATCCACGCTACGCGAGACCGTGTACGCGGCGCAGGTCGCCTACTACGAACTGGCACGCGCCCGCGAGCAGGTCACGGTCGCCCGAGAGGCACTGACCGTGGCGCGCGAGTTCGACCGCATCGCCCGCCGCCAGGTTGAAGAAGGGGTGCGCCCCGGCATCGAACTGGCGCAGACGGGACTGGAAATTTCCCGCTCGCAGGTGCAATTCACGTCCGCCGAAGGGCGCGAGGAATCCGCCCGAGCCGCATTAAACACGGTAATCGGACGCGACACGGGCGACGCGGTGGGCAAACTGTCCCCGCTTATTCCCGCCGAACTTCCGCCTGCCGAAACCGAACCGGGAACCGTCGCCGTACCCCCCGTGGCTCCCCAACTCCCAGCACCATCCGCGCCGGTCGCCCCGGCTCAACCGTCCGACCTTTCGACGACAACGCTTCTCGGTCGCGCGGTTTCTTCTCGCGCAGAAATTGCCGGGGGAACCGCGTCCGCTCAGCGGTTTCGCGCCGAAGCCGCCCTCGCCCGTGCCGAAGGCAGACCCGACATCGTGCCGCAATTCCGTGTCGGGTATTT
>JACMIS010000197.1 GCA_014381035.1 Armatimonadota bacterium | reverse complement strand
CGTTCTTCACCGGCTACGGCGCACCGCTCACCGACCGGCAACAGGCACAGTTGCAGATCATCCATATGCATCAGGGCGTCAGCGGCGTGGTCTGGTCCCGCGAGCATAACGACGCCGGATTCGAGCGTGAGAACCACGCGATTCTGGACCGGTTGCGGGGCGGCGAATAACAATATCGACGCGGTTTCCGGTTTTCCAAACGGTAAGCGAGTTGGAACTTCATGGCTTTAAACAACGATCAAACACAAGAGTTCTGCAACGGCTTTTTTGCATATGGCAACCCTTCGGATCCTTTCTGGTTCATCGGGATAGAAGAAGGTGGCGGGAAGAGCGAATCCGAAATCGCCGCACGACTTGATGCCTGAGAGAAACGCGGCAAGCGTGCGTTCGAGGATTTACGGGCATTCTGCCGAGAAACAGGGCACGCCGACCTGCAAGTGTGGGCGAGCGCGAACGCGCCGCGTCAGAAAACGTGGTGCGGACTGATCAAAGAGAAAGGTTCGCGTGAAAACAAGCCGGATTTGATCCGCGACCCCGTAACTTACCAGCGCACCGAATGGCTGACCGAAGACGGCGAGACGTGTCTACTAAACCTGATGCCGCTACCGTCGCCGGGAACCGACACGTGGGAATACCCGGCTTGGATTAGCCTAAGTGTACAGGTTACAGAGCGAAGAGGAGTGGTTCAAACATTGGTACATATTGTTTCTACGAATCGTTGACCAAGTTCCTTAATTGTCAATAATTTTCAGTAAAACTTGTGGATATTGTAACTGACACACGACATATAACGAATTCACGTTCAATCTGCTTCAACCTCATTTCGGAGTATCCATCGTAGACGCGTCGGGATTCGCCGCGCCGCGAACAACGACCTGCGCTAGTGCCCTGCCTACAAACACTGGCGATATAATCGAGTTGTGATCCAGAGCGCGGGGAAGGAAATGCAATATGCGTGACTTTGAACGTTTGTCCATCGAGGCGGACGCCATCGGCTTACGGTTAGAGGTAGTTCGCGGCATCCCGGTGTTCGAAGCGTTTCCGGTGGCGCGTCACCAAGCCGTGATCTTCCGAATACAAAGCTCTATACGTCCCAATGTGTCGGGGGATGCGCCGTGCCAATGTTTGCAATATGCGGACGTACAGATTCGCTTCCCGGACGGCTCCCGCAAACGCCCCGACATTGCCATTTTTTGTCAGGAACCGGAGCAGACGACAGAAATCACGGTTTCTCCCGAAGCCGTCATCGAAGTGATCAGTGCCGACTATAAGGAGAAAGACTTGCTGATTAGCGTTCCGTTCTACCAGCAGGTCCGCATACCTGACATCATCGTTTTCGACCCCGAGACGAACGAAGTGCGGCACTGGCGTAATGGCGGCAACGAGAAAACGTATTCGTCGCCCGTGACGCTCGACCTGCTTTGCGGTTGCACGATCACGGTATGATTGCCGCTAAAGGGAAAGCCCACCATCAACGACGAGCCTGGCACCGGTTGTGAAGGTGGCGTCGAAGGCGAGAAACAGGACCGCTTGCGCGACCTCCTCCGGGGTACCGTGACGCTTCATCGGCGTGATTTCATCCCCTAACTTCTCGAATGCGGCACGCTCCTCCCGCGAGAACCCGGTAACACCCATGGTTGGGGTCTGGATGAAGCCAGGGCTGACGACATTTACCCGGATCTTTCTTGGCAGTAGATCCGCCGCGAACCCGGAGGCGAGTGAACGGAGTGCCGCTTTCGACGCGCTGTAAACGCTCATATTAGCGGTGCCGCCTTCGTCCGCGATGGAGGAGGTGAATACGAACGAGCCGCCATCCTGGACGAGGGGAGCCAGACGTTGCACCGTGAAAAAAGCACCTTTCGTATTGGTGTCGAAAGTCTGGTCATACGATGCCTCGCTCACCTGATCGAACGGTTCCAGTCGTGCGATTCCCGCGTTGATGTGAACAAAGTCAACCTGACCGAACCTTTCCGCGACGAGTGCCCCCAGCGTGTCAATGTCCGCCATGTTCGCCGTGTCGGAACACACTACCTGTGCTTTCTCACCGAATTTTTGACGGACCGATTCTACATTCTGCTCACTCCGCCCGGTGAGTATCACCTCGGCACCCCCTTCCAGAAGTGCCCGAACAGTGGCAAGCCCGATGCCATGTGTTCCCCCAGTAACGACCGCCCTTTTTCCCCATAAACCTATTCATAACGATGTCCCTTCACCGCAAGTGCGGTTTCCGAGCCGGACAAGAGGGTTATCGTGTCCGGTTGTGCCATATGGTTCGAAGCCACTTGAGTGGTGCCGTCCAGATATTCGGCACCATGTTGCCGGTCGTCGCGAATGATGCCGTTGCCAGTACTTCATCGGCGTCGAGACTACTCGGTTGTCATCCGGCCGATCTCTTTGTCACACCTTGGCGACACACTTGATTTCGATCAGCAGTTCGGGATAGGCGAGACGCCCGATTTGCACGATGGTACTTGCCACAACCGGAGTGCCGGAAAAGAT
>JACMIS010000196.1 GCA_014381035.1 Armatimonadota bacterium | reverse complement strand
TATACCAGAGCGGCGACAGCAACGTCCTCAATGGCGACCCCGAGCGATTTGAAAATAGTCACCTGAGCCGGATTTTCCCGACCGGGGACACGTCCACCGACGATGGCGGCGAGCGGCACCACCCGCTCCCAGGCGAGACGCCGTCGCTCATGGGCGAAAATCAGTTCCGCCGCTTCCGCCTTCGCCTGCGTCCAATCGTCCACCGCGATGATGTCGGCACGGGCGATGGTCTCGATATCCAGCTCCTGCGACGATAACTGGTTGGCACCGACTGCGGCGACAAAATCGCCGGGAGAAAGCCACTCCCCGTTGAAGAACGGTACCGAGGCGGAGGTGGCACAGATAATGATCTCGGTTTCACGCCCTGCCGCTTCCACACTGGTATACGGGGCGCAGTGGATGTTCAGTCGGCGCGTCATCTCCTGACAAAACTCGTCGGTGTGCGAGCGGTCGCGACTGTAGACACGCATTCGTCGCAGGTTGGGGCGCACACACATCAGGGCTTCGGCTTGTGCCTCGGCTTGCCATCCCGTCCCATAAATCGTCGCGGATTGAGCGTCCTCGCGGCTCATATATTTCGCCGCCACGCCGGTCGCCGCCCCGGTTCGCATTTGCCCTAGTTTATTGCCTTCGATATACGCCAACAGTTCGCCGGTTTCGGCGGAGAAGAGTTGCACGAAAAAACGGGTCCCGGAGCGGTATGTGGTGTACGTCTTGGTGCCCATGACACCCTTCGCGGGAAGTGCCGCCGCCATGTGGTGCAAAACGCCGTGCGGAAGAAAAAATCGTTCGCGGGGGTGGTTCATCCCGCTCCCGTCGGCCAGTGCGGCGAAAGCATCCTCGACCGCCGCAATCGCCTCGGGCATGGTGATCAAACCGGTAACATTCTCTTCGGTGAGTAGGAGTGCCATAAGTAATAGCCGATTATAACGAAACAGGGGCGGCATCTGCAACTACAGATGCCGCCCGGAGATTCTTCAAACGCGAATCAGCGCAATTTAATCGTGCCGGAAACGTGATCATTCACCACATTCCAGGAAGCACGGCTGTTGCCTTCACCGTCCATCAGCGAGAACGAAGAGGCGTTATCGCGGATCATCAGGCTTGCGGCGGTTTCGCCTTCCGCGGTCGAGAAGGTCAGTTCGCCGTCGCCGGTCGGACTGGACATGCCGTAGTACGCACGTCGCTCGCCGTTCTCATCCATCAGCATCAAACTCGGGGTAGTCTCGAACGCATCCAGCTGAAGGCGGACAGTGCCATTTTTGTCGTACATTACCAAGCCCGGTTCCCCAGCCCGGTCGGTGGTCATCACGGCGCGGATATTGCCCTGTTTGTCGGTCAATCGGAGTTCCTGGGTACTGACGATAGAGGAGGACACGGCTTTCGGTGCCGTGGCGAAGCGTACGTAAATATCGAGCGCGGCGAGTAGCACGGCACAAGCGATAATAATGCGAGTTTCTTTGGTCCAACGTTGCATAGTGTAAACGGTTCCTTTCCTGAAACGGGTGACGGGTGGGTGCGTATTGTTTTAATTGTACCCCGATTATTCCCGGTTTAGTTCCGGTACAGAGGCAACACCCTCACTTTTTGCGCCGGTTTCCGGCAATCTTTTCCGGAGTTAGCGCAACGAGCGGCGAACGAATCGCCAGTCGGGTTTGAAGCGCAACGCGATCCCGTAGGACCGAATGGTATCAGCAATTCGATTCTGCCATTCATATGCTCTGGAGAGTATCATTCTGATACTCGGACATACGTACCCCTTCGGGATAAGAGAATCTATTTTTTCTGTCAATTGATACCATTGGACAAATTACGGTTTTGCGTTTGTTGTGGTCACCGTGCTATAATTTGATCACACTCACCCTGATTTTTGCCCTGAAAGGTACCCCCGCGTGACAACTCCCGTCGCCTCCGTCCCACTCTCTCGTCGCCGATTTCTGACGGCTCTAATCGCTGTTTCCGTGTCCACCGCTCTTGCCGGAACCCTTGCTGGTTGCCCTTCCAATAATAACGGAGGCGGGTCTACCAGTGGAGGGGGGGCTTCGTCCAGCGGGGGCAGTTCCCTGCCCGGTGTTTTGCGCTACCCACTCACCGCCAATCCGACGACGTTCGATCCGGCTCTCGTATCTGATGGTTCGACGATTGACCTTTTGCAACAGGTTTACGAGGGGTTGGTGGGCTGGAACGAAAAAAGCGAAGTCACCCCGATCCTGGCGAAAGAGCTGCCAAAGGTCTCCGAGAACGGCAAGGTGTATACGTTCACTCTGCGCGACGACGCAAAGTTCACCAACGGACGTGCCGTTACCGCCGAGGATTTCGCGTACAGTATTACGCGCTCCCTAGACCCGAAATTGAACTCTCCGGTCGCGCAAACGTATCTGAATGATATTGTCGGTGCGGACGATGTCGCGGGCGGGAAAGCCACTGCAATCAAGGGCATCCGCGTGATTGACCCCAAAACACTGGAGATCACGCTCGTCGGACCACGCGCTTATTTCCTCGGTAAATTGACCTATCCGACCGCCTACGCCGTCGCGAAAGAGGAGGTGGAAAAGGGCGAGAAAACCGAAGGCGGGGCGTTCACGATCACCGCGAAAAACTCGGTCGGTACCGGTCCCTTTATCATTGAAGATTTCACGCCGCAGAGCATGGTGAAACTGAAAGCGAACGGCGCGTACTGGGATGGCGCACCGAAATTAACCGGCATCGAGCGAAAGATTGTTTTAGACGCAAAGACGGCACGAAACCTGTACGACTCCGGCGAACTGGATATGATCACGCTGGAAAAAGGTGACTACGCGCAGGACAAGGACAATGCCGACATCAAAGACCAGATCAAGCAGTTCGACCGCTCCGCGACCTTCTACCTCGGCTTGAACCAGACGCAGTACCCGCCGTTCAAAGACAAGCGGGTCCGACAGGCGGTCGCCTATGCAGTGGATAAAGATGCGTTGGTGGAAAGCGTGCTTCAAGGCGTGAACCAGAAGGCGGGCGGGGTGCTTCCGAAAGGCATCCCCGGCTACGATGAGAAGATCGTCGGAATGCCGCACGACCCCGCGAAGGCGAAAGCACTTCTTGCCGAAGCTGGTTTCCCGGAAGGCAAAGGTCTGCCGCCATTGACACTGACATTCCGCGAAAAGCAGCCGGACCTTGCGAAAACCGCCGAAGTCGTCAAGGAGCAATTGGCGGCGGTCGGTATCCCGGTGGACCTGAACGAAATGGAGTGGGGGGCGTTCTTGAAAAAGACCGACAACCGCGAGATCCCGTTCTTTCATATGCGCTGGGGGGCGGACTACCTCGATCCGCAAAACTTCCTGTCGGTGCTACTGACTTCGACAGCACCGGAGAACCGTACCGGATACAACAATCCCGCCTACGACAGACTGTGCGAGCAAGCCGACGCGGAAACGGACACTACGAAACGATTCGCGCTGTACAACGCGGCGGAAAAAATGGTGGTGGAAGACGCCCCGTGGGTGCCTATCTACTATCAGAAAGACCTTGAACTGATCAAACCTCACATCTCCGGCATCCGCGACTCCCTGATGGGGCACCTGCCACACACGACTGTGGAAGTTAAGTGAGTGTTTAGTGGTCACTCGTCACTGACCACTAAACACTCACCTTGGGGCATGCGGGGGTTCCGTAGAGCGGGCATTCCGGAGAGGGGCGGCAGGCGGCTGCGGCGCGGCGAAGTGGCTCGCGCCATTTCTCCGGCTCGTGGGCGGTGATGGCGGCTTCCCAGAGAGCGTCCGCCAGCGTCTCGTCGTAGTTGAACGCTTCCGCGACCGTGAAGGTGATGTCAGGATGCTGCGCCTGCGCTTCGGCGATCTTTTCCGGCAGGCTTTTGGTAATGAAGTATCCAGAAATCAGGAAGTACGGCGCGACAACGATACGGCGTGCCCCCGCCGCGACACATTTATTCACTGCTTCCGCGAACGGCGGCTCTGAATAGTTGAGGTAACCGATCTCGACGGGCGAAAACTCACCGCGCTCACGAATCCGCGCCGCGTGTGATTCCAAAGCGTCCCCCGCGCCGCAAAGTAGCGAACCGTGAGAGAACAAAATCAAGGCATCCATAGGAAACATCCTACCGCAAAAAAGACAGTGTCCGCGCCGAATAATTCCCGGGCGGACACGATTTCTGGAACGGGGAGAAAACGGGCTAGTAACGGGTGCGAAGGACTAAATCAATCTGCTCACTGAGAGCCGGTTTGTAGCGGGCATTCGCGAAATGAAGGTCGCGGAGAAGTACCCTGCCGACCGTCGGAGCAAAGTCGAGAGCCTGGGATGCTTCAATCGCATAATCGTAAGCATCATCGAGCGACTCAAACAAAAACACATAATCCTGATCGTTCTCGCGGTGAACTACCAACTCCTCGCCACTGGTGTTGGGAACCTTCAGGCATAACGCCGTCCGTGGGACCGAACAGCGGGTCTGTAAAAACGTAGCCGTTTCCTTGTCGGCGGGGCTGTACCATTCTTCGCCAGGAATCGTATAATCGCGGTGGTTTTCGTCGTATGTGGACATAGTCGTATCTCGTGTGATTTTTATAGAATATTCGCGTTTGCTTCTACTTCCGCCCGCTCTACACGTCGTCGTGTATTGGATGTGGTCGGACTACTGATTTCCGGGTAAACCCCGGTCCGATAGCCCCGTTCTGCGGAGTGAACCGTTTCTCGCAGATTCTCCAGATTCGCGAACTGCTTTTCAGCCCGTGATGTTTCCTGAGGAACCGGTGGGACGGTCCCCGGGTTTGCCGGGGTGAAAAAAATCGGTGTGGCAACCTGGACAGGGCGAATTGGGTTCGGGTCTATGAATGCGGGCATCGGCGCGGCGTGCAGAAGACCATTATGGAAACGCGCGAAACCCGGGTCAGCATCGCGGAGGGAGCGAATGCCGACGAGAAGCAAAATCAGCAGAGAGAGAGTGAGCGGACCGCCAACGGTCAGCAAGGGATGGGTATACCATCGGTCACAATTCGCGCATTCGCCCTTTGCGGAACGCTTATATCCGCATCGTAAGCACCAACCGCTTGCCAGATATGCCTCTGCGATTCCTGTTTGAGCCAATGTCGTGTGTTTCGACCTTTCTCCAAAGTGGGTACATGGCGTGTTAGCGTCGCGCTCCCACGGTGTACAACGAGCATTGTAACCTGAAAGTTGGGTGCTGTCCATGCTACACTGTCGGCAAATGCAAAACGATTTACCCCCGGACCCACGAAAAGCGCAAGATTTTCGCCGAAACC
>JACMIS010000195.1 GCA_014381035.1 Armatimonadota bacterium | reverse complement strand
GCGCGTCATGTAGGACTCCAGAAACAGTTTATCGGCGAGGATTCCGAGCCAGCCGAGCGGCGAGACGAACGTCATCGTGTCGCGCATGATTGTTCCGCCGGTCGCGGTCGGTTCGAACTCGTGCAGGTGATGGAGCGAATGGAACGCGCCGCTGAGCATTTCGTCCACGAACCGGTGCGGCGGATCGAACCCGGTGATGCGCGATGTCAGCCGTTGCCGCACCCCGAAATGGGTCGCCTCCCAGGTCACCGTTTCGCCGGGTCCGATCAAGCCTTCCATCACGCCCGCGACCGCTTTCTCATTCGTGCCGCTCGTGCTTGCGCTATGCACGTCAATGTCGCGGGCGAGGTTGAAACACCGCTCCACCGGGGCGTTGATCGCGGTTTCCAGAAGGATCGTCGGCATGCCCTTACCAACCCAACGTTTCGCGCAACACATCGCTGACGCCGAGAGAGGGTAGATCGCGCTGTAAGCGCCGCCGCGTCACGTCCTCCCATTCCTGTGGATAAGGAACGCCAATGCGGGCGCAACACTCCGGTCCCAGGTCGCGCACAATCGCGGCGAGGCGTAGTTCCGCTGTCGCAGCGTACCCACCCAGTTAAATTCTATAGCGACCTGATTCCCACTGGCAATCATGTTCAGAATGTCGTAGCGATGAGAGGTCATCACCTTCTGTCCCCGTTCGGCGGCTTGCAGAAGCGCGGGTAGGTCGCGCTTCATCCCATTCGGGAGGAGCCGGTTGGGAAACTCTTCCGCGAGACGGAAAAATTCCCCTTTCTGATATGACGTTTTAACCGAGAATCCGCTCCAGATTTCGCAGGCATCGCTCGGCGCATTCGAGCGGCGCAACAGGATATGTTTCCTGCTCGACGATCAGCCATTCGGTGCCGTTCTGCTTTTCCAACTCTTTCAGGATCGCCGGGAAAGGAACGTCGCCCTCGCCCAGAAGCGCGTCCTTTTTCGTATCGGAGTGCTCCTTGATGTGAACTGACGCGGCGCGACCGGGGTACGATTTCAGGAACGGCAGGGCGTCCTTGCCACCATCCAGGGCATTCCCGGTATCGAACTGCATTACGACAGATTTATCTGTGCCGCCGAAAAATATATCCCAAGGTAACTTGTCGCTACCCGCAACCGGCTTAAATTCGTGCGTGTGATTGTGATAGCCGGTGCGCATTCCGTGCGGCTTGAGTTTGGCGGCGATCTCGTTCATGATTTGCGCGGTGTCTTGCCATGCCCGCGCCGATTCGGTATATTTGCCGCCGAGATGCGGGACAATGAGAAGGTGGTTGCCGATCTCTTTGTGGAAGGCAATACTTTCTTCTAATTCTCCGCCCAGAAGTGTGTCAATTCCAACGTGTGATCCAGCGGCTTTCAATCCGTTGTCGTCCAGCATTTTTCGTAGCGTTTTCGCATCGAATTTGTGGTACCCCGCGAATTCGACGCCTTTGTAACCCATTTTGGCGACGGCTTTGAGTACGCCAGGGAGGTCACGGGCGCAGTCGTCCCGTACCGAGTACAGTTGCAGGGCGATAGGAGGGTGTTTGCTCATTGTAAAATAACTCCAGTGTTTGGTGTCAGGATATTTTGAATTTCCCCGTTAGGCGATTAATTTCCTTCTGTTTCTCTTTTCGTTTGTCCTTCGCGGACGGCACCAACTCGCTTTTCCCAACCCGCCGATGTGGTGGATGAACTATGACAAAAGCTCGGCGGGTAGTTATGTGTGTTCCGCCGATGCGTCTGGCGACCGTTGTCAAATATGTTGCGGTTAATTGGGGGGTGAACTTCCAGTACGCCCAACCGTTCAACGAAATGGCGGAAACCTGGTGGCAGTATCCGGCAGGACAGGAGCGGGATGACGATGGCAGATGCGATAGTGCGGGACATGTACTAAATGCACCCGTTATCCTGGGTGTACTGGAGACCGCTCGACAGCGGCGGGTGGGGCTAATCCGCGAACCCCGGCGATAACCGGATCGGCTCCGCGAACCCGAAGTATCGTGCCCTCGCGCCATATCCGTCAGGGGATGACAATCTACAAAAACAGCGACAAGAACACAGTTATCGCCTATGGTCCCAGCGCACACAAACCGACCGCTGTCACCGTGAATTTCGGCACGGCACAGTGGATCAATGCGGTTGGGGGGAAATGAGCCCGAAACCACCCGGCAACCCAACCACCTAAACGCCCAATCACTCGCCCTCGACCACGGAGCGGATTCGCCGTTCCAATCGGTCTATGTCCAGACCGCCCTCGTCACGCACGATACGGCGGACGGTGGCGTTCACGGTGCCTAAATCGGTCAACAGATCGCGCAGAATCTCGCTCTGCTGACGCGCTTGCGTCACTTCACGTGGCTCCTGTACCAAATCAGACACAATGGAGTCTTCCGCACGTGATGCCACGACCGGATCTTCCCTGCCAGCGACATGCACGAATGTCCGGCGTCCCGGGCCGCGCTCTTCCTCGATCGGTAACAATGCCGTCACCTGGTCGGAGCGAACATACTTACCGTAGCCCAAATGTACCAATAAATTACTCTGCACTCGCATTTTAAATATCCCTTCTTAGTTCCTGTTTATAATACACAAAATAGCAAACAATAGTTCCCATTTTGTGCGGTGAAAAATCCATGCCGATAATCATTGACAAGCACTGCTACGGGCGTTATACTTGCTCACGGCGTTCGCTCTTAATCGGTCTCAGTGCTTTAAACAAAGACTCCCCCTGTGTTTCTCGCCTGCCGCTTCTTTCGATGCACCCGCCACCAATACATCATCATCGCCAACGTGCGCTACGCAAGGAGCAGACAGTACATCTATGGAAGCGGAAAGCCGGGACCTCCTCACCGTTGAACAGGCCGCCAATTATCTTCAACTCTCCCAATCGAGTATC
>JACMIS010000194.1 GCA_014381035.1 Armatimonadota bacterium | reverse complement strand
TTAAATAGCGATCCGGGTCCGGCATTTCGACGGTCATCTTTATCCGCCGTTCACTGCGCAATACGGTAATCTGATGGATTCTCACGAGGCGATGTCCCTCTCTTACTGACAAAAATGAGAATTAAAGCTACTTTAAGACGCCTATCGCAGTGATCGTGCGGCACAGCGCGTTCGGTGTCAATGATTCTATCACAAGATTTATGCCATCAGGAAGGCGATTGTGTAATTTTCCCCACAACGAAGGAACAATTCTGCCTATGGACTCGTCAGAGACTGTTATCTTGCGTGGGGAAGCGTTTTGCACGAACATCGGCGACATGTTCTGCCATCGCCATGGCAAGCGTTGCGCCTGTTTCGGCGTACCGGCGCGTGTGTTTGAAGACCGGTCCGAATGTCAAGCCGACAAGGTCGTGGAAAACCTGCACCTGCCCGTCACAGTCGGTCCCTGCCCCGATTCCAATCGTGATTGCCGGTACCGCTTCCGTGATGCGTTGCGCGAGCGTCGCCGGAATCATTTCCAGAACGATGCCCCATACCCCAGACTCTACCAGTGCGTGTGCCTCCGCCAGCAAAGCGTTTCCGGCAGCCTCGCTTTTGCCCTGTGCCTTGAATCCCCCGAATCGGTGGATGCTTTGCGGGGTCAGCCCCAGATGTCCCATCACCGGGACACCCGCATCCACGAGCCGCCGGATCGTGTCGCGGATGATCGCGCCCGCGCCTTCCAGTTTCACCGACTGCGCTCCCCCCTCCGCGACGAGCCGCATTCCCGCCCGCACTCCCTCGGCGGGGTCCGCACCATACGCGCCGAACGGCAGGTCAGCGATCAACAGTGCGGAACGCCCTTTACGCTCCGTTTCGAATGGCTCGGGGGATTCCGAGTCGGCGATCCGAGACCTCTGCCCGCGTGCCACCGCCCGTGTATGGCGGAGCATGTCATCCAGCGTCACGGGGACCGTGGAGTCATATCCGAGAGTCGTCATCCCGACCGAGTCCCCGACAAGGATGGCGTCGGCACCGGAACCGTCCACGATACGCCCCTGCACGGCGTCATACGCCGTCACGATAACGACAGGCGATTTGCCTTTACGGGCGACGAGGGACGGAACGGAAACCAACAGAGGGGCGGAAACATTTTTGCGCAACATGGGGACATTATAGCGCGAGAGGGAGGTGATTTAGCGTCGCGGCTTCTTGTGGCGATACGGTTTATGGAGAAATTCATCATGCCCGCACCTGCGACACCCACCGATCCGCTCGGGGATCGGATGAAGCGAGACTACGAAGACCGCACCCGCTATTATCTGCCGCGTCGTACCTATACGTTGCTTCGCGTGGATGGCAAGTCGTTTCACACCTACACGAAAGACTGCGAACGCCCCTTTGACCGCGACCTGATGGCGGGTATGGACGTTGCCGCCGTTGCCCTGTGCGAAAACATAGACGGTGCGAAACTCGCCTTCGTGCAAAGCGATGAGATCAGTCTCTTGTTGACCGATTTTGCCAGTCAGCACACCGAGGCATGGTTTGACGGCAACCTGCAGAAGATGGCGTCCGTGTCCGCGTCTATCGCGACCGCTCATTTCAACGCGGCGAGAGACCGGCGCGGTATTTCGGGGGATAGGCTCGCCTACTTCGACTGCCGCGTCTGGACCATTCCGACGCGGATCGAGGTATTCAACTACTTTCTGTGGCGACAGAACGATGCGACACGCAACAGCATTTCCATGACCGCTCAGGCGAACTTTCCGCACAGCCTGCTTCAGGGCAAAAAATCCGCGCAGTTGCAGGAGATGTTATGGCAGGAGCGCGGCGTCAATTGGAACGACCTGCCGACAGGGTTTCGGCGCGGGCGCGTTATCGAACGCGTCGCGACCAGCGGCGACGTTACCTACACAGACCGGCGCACCGGAACAGTCTGTCAGGTGGAAAACGTTACCCGGAATGCCTGGCGGATCAATGGAGAACCTCCGATCTTTTCACAGAATCGGGATTGGCTACTGTCGCGGATCCCGCGAGACAGCGAGGAGATCCCACCGGAGTAGTTTACGCCTCCTTCGTTTCGGGAACATAGAATCGTATTTCACTGGAATGCCGCCCCATGAATCGCGGCACCCGAAGGAGACGAAATTATGGTTTCATCGCGCAACCGCGACACGTGGCAAAAATGGACAGCGTTTGTCACGGCGGCATGTTTGCTTCTGCCTTTAATGATGCTGACGATGCCTTCTGCGAACGCCCAAGTTTTTGGCGGCAACCGTAACAATCCCCCAAAGCCGGGAATGAGTACGGGTAAAAAAGTCCTTCTGGTCGGCGGTGCGGCACTTCTGTATTATCTGTTCCGCAAGCATCAGGCGAACGCGGCGGCAAAGAAAGCAAACGCCGGTCAGGTCGCCACGAACGGTCAAGCGACACCGCAGTTGTATCGCTCGAAAAACGGCGGCATTTATTACCGTGACGCGCAAAAGAATCCGGTGTGGCTAACCGCGCCGCAACAGGGCTTACAGGTATCGGCGCAAGACCTGCAGCGTTATGCCCCGGACTATAACCGGTATCGTGGACCGGCACCCGCCGCGCCGCGGGGCTATCGTGTGCAAGAGTTCGACGATTTTGACCCGAGTATCTTCGGCGGTTCGCAAGTTCCTGCCGGTAGCAACGGCAGAGGCAACCCTCCAGGGCCTCGTGGGTATTAAAGTAAGGAGAAAATAATGGATTTCGGAAGCATTTTCAAAGCGGTGAGCGGTGTCTTGAATCAGGACACCCGCGAGAACAATAGTGTGGATACGGACGGGCTAATCGGGCGCGTCGCCGACGTCTTTCGTCAGAACGGCGCGAACGACGAGCATCTGCAGAACCCATACCAGGGACAGGGCGGATATAGCGGCGGCGGGCAGGAGATCCTTCCCGCATCGCAGGACCCTTACGGCGACCCCGCCGACCAGCAGAATGTTGATTATCAGCAACAGGGCGGCATTCTGCCCGCATCGCAAGACCCCTACGGCGACCCCGCCGATCAGCGTCGCTAACGCGGTCGGTTTGAGACGGCGGCGCGGACGATCTTCGTCCGCGCCATATTTCGCAATCTGAATCGAATATCTACACGTGATGTGAATAACCAGTTATTGGGGAAATAGCCATCTAACTGCCTTGAGACGGTGGTACGGGGCGTCTTCTGAACCAGTTTTAGGGATGCCAATTCGTCTCAAAGCGTTCTGGAACTCAGGGCTAACTGCGCCTCTTTCCATTCCGGGATGGCTCCCCTCGTACACATCCGAGTAGAACGCAAACTGAGGGGCAAAGTTCGCGACTTTCCTTGCGGAAGCCGCGTCGGGGCGAAGATAGATGTATAAATAATCGGCAGGGATGCTCCCATAAACCGGACCACCTGCCACCATGCGGCCAGGGGGAGAAGGGGAGAATAGATAGGAATCCTTGAGCTTCACCGCCGAATCAAGCGAACGGAGTATCATCTCTATCTTGTCCCGACTCGTTATATGAACCGTCCCCGGTACCCCCGTCTCACCCCCGCCCGATAACACTATGGACTCGACATCCGAAGGGTTGATGTTTTTTGCGAGGTCGCGAATCTTCTTGTCCGGAATCCAGACGGCACTCTTATCGCCGATTTTCGCGGGGAACGCAGGGGATAAAGATGCAACCGGCGCAAAGGGGAAATAAAGTAATGCGCAGAATGCCAAACTAATCGTAACTAGCGGGAGTCCAACCAATTTCGCGATCTGGATAGTTTTCGTTGACATTTTGATTCCCGAATTATGTTACCGAGGTAGCCGTAGCTCCTTCTTTCACAACTCGCCGGACTCCGTTTTCTTAGATAGTGTACCTTTAAACGTTCATTGGTGACGGTGAAAATACATTGTCGCACGACATATGCTCACTCTAACCTCTTTCGATCTTTATTTAATCGGTCCGAACATGCTCAGATAACCAGCGGGTTGCGACCGTTTGGCTTTGCCACCGTTGTGCCCCGCCAATGATGCATCGGTCGGCGAGCCTATTTGTGAAACTAATATCCATACGGAAAATGATACTGCATAGCCATTATCTCGGGATAAGTAACAAGCCTATGATATGTGTTCATTGTTCGCGGATCGTAAAACGTATCGATAGGAAGTGGTCCCTGCCCGTTATAAGGGGGCATCATGTTATTGGCGGCGGTCTGTGCTTGCTTGATTGAGGACCCGCCGTCCTCTAGCATACCGAAGAATTTCTTACGCCAAGCTAGCCATGGACTTGGATAAGCCCCATTGTCATAGCAGTTATTATATGAATATCCATTCCAACCCATAAACACGTTTAATGTTTCGGTGTCGCCACTCCCGTCATCCATGTGAACTGCCTGCGGCCAGGCGTAGAGTACCGGACCTCCGGGGCTGGACCAGTATGGTTCCAGTGGCTCAACATTCGTCGGCGAATAGCGATTCTCGCCAGCAGACGCGCAACTGTCGATAAACACAAAGTTGAACTTTCTATACCACCGGCTGAACATGACGTCGTTCATATCAATGCGGTGCTGGTTAGTTACATGCAACCATTCTTGACTGCGATCTGCAATCATCATAAGACGACCATTGTTCATCTGATCTTCCCATACCGTTACTCTTGGAATCGCATTTGCCAATGCGTTCCCTTGTTGACCATCCGGAGGTCCGATTCTTGTTCGGTCGTTTATATGACCCCATATATAAAAGAATTGGGCGTGAGTGAGATATTTATAAAGTAGATCCCGCAAGCCCTTCTGCTTTGTAATGGGGTTAATCGCTACATCAGCGGCAAACAACACCTTGTGGGTGAATCGGCTTTCACGCATTTTTATCGCTTTGAAACTGTTAGCCACTGATCTGCATAACATTCTGTCAGATGCTTCGACGATTCTATATCCAGCTCCTGGTGCTGTATGCGAGATATTAGAAATTAGTGCTAATGCCTGAGGGAATGACTTAGAAGGCGTTACTTTCTTGAATTTCTTTTTCGGACCCGCTTGTTGGACCTGTGTTATCGTTCCTCCTTCATCACCTTGATACTCAAAAACGAATGTATAGGTGTTGTCCTCATCCTCGACTAACGTTCCTGATGCGTCGGTGCCATCCCAGGCGATGCGGGCAACACTTCCGACTCCTGACCAACTTCGAACGACAGATCGGTCCTCATCGTTAACTACGGAGATTGACCACTCGGTACCATCCCCCGCGATCAACCGCCGCTAATTTTTGTCAAACATCAAAAAGATTTTCAGATTTCATCTGCCGCCCTGTTCAAAACTGAAAAGTTGCGGGATAATGTACCTGTCGCCACCCCCCCCAATCGATTGGGGGGGGGCGTTGCGAAAACATAATCCCATAATCTGTCGCGGCGCACCGATGTTCCGCGAGCTGTACAGTGCGAAGGAGTGCTTGCATGAAATTTCGTTCCCTTGGTATGGCGACGGTCGCCGTTACCGCCTCTCTCATCGCGTTAGGAGTTTCAAGCGCACAGGCGCAATTGAACACCTTTACCCAAACCGGAACCGATACTTCCGGTATTAATGCCGGATTTGGTGACGTGGTCGGCAACACATCGACGCTTACTTTCAATCAACCCACCCCTGCGGACGGTTTCGTCAACTTGTC
>JACMIS010000024.1 GCA_014381035.1 Armatimonadota bacterium | reverse complement strand
CTGATGCGCGAACGGAAAGACGTTGGGCGGGATCAAAGTGTTCGCCACGATCAGCCATTTGCTGCGATAGGCGTCGCGATAGTCCGAAACGATCAGGTAGAAATCGAGCATCAGCCCGTCGAGGTTCCGCTCGCGCAGGCACGACCCGTAGAACAACACCGCCCGCGCGGCGCGAATTTCCCCGTCGCTCCCCCGACAACCCCGCTGCCGAAATCTTGGAGACCTTGACCAATTGCTCCTCCCACCGTTGATACGGCGTCTGCTACGCCGCGAAGACCCCAACCTCCGAACTCACCGAGGTTACGCATCAACGACTGCGCACATATCCGCCGGACGTGAGCCGCCAGCGCGTCCGCTTCCGAGTTCCGCCCTACCCGGTCGAGCCGCTTCGCCTTCTCAGCGAGTGAAAGGGCATTATGAAGAGTCGGGGGGACAGAAGTAAAGGTTTCGGTGGTGATGGCTTCCATACCATTAACTTCGTGATCCATACAGATTGCCCTCTACTTTCACCGGATAACGGAGTCACCAACTGGCACGCAATCGCGCCGGGTGTGCCGATCCGTCTCAACTTGTGTGGGTAGCAAAAGGAGGGTGGGGTGCCACGGGGACTCACGTGTCGAGCCAAGAGAATCCAACAACTGCCTGGGAGACAGTTACGGCGGCTATCGGTGCTTGGCGCGTTGCAAAAGGTGCGATCTATGCAGAGTTCTTTATGGTTCGGTGTGTAGACGTCCGGCGCAGGTTGCGACTTATTGTCTTATGAATTGCGCTTTCGTCGCAAGGTACGTTGGAGGCAAAACGTAGCGACCGTGGGACGTCAAACACATTCCGCGTGTTTTCCGTTTCCGACTATCTGGCTCGCACCCGATACATTTGACGCAACTGTCGAACCGGAACGCAGGACATGCTCCGGTCCCTCGTCTGCCGACTCAAGTGGGAGGGGCGGCTATTGAAACGCGGGTGATCGTCTGTGAGAACATGATTACAAAACGGACTGATGGGGATGCCTGCGACCAGGTGATCCGACCGTTCATTCGCGGGATCGATCTGGGCGTGATTTCTCTCGTATACTGGAGCGTTCGCGTGATAATATTGAATGAAATAGCCGCTGATGCTCTTTAATGGACGGCACGCGGCGAAAAAGGGAGCGAACGTGCCAAACACCAACTACCGTAAAAAGAAGCGCAAAAAGGAGAGCGGTCCCCTTCGCTATGCGAACTACAACCGCTGTTCCAGCGACGACCAAAAGTACGGCGATTTCACTACGATTGACAACCAGAAATTGAAAAACGCCGGGCACATCCGCACACTCGGGGGCGTCCCTGCCGATACATATACCGACGAAGGTAAGACGGGAACGAACCTGATGCGCCCGGAGTGGAAACGGCTACTTGCCGACGCCCAAGCAGGTAATTTCGATGCCGTCGTGGTCACCTATATGAGTCGCCTCGCCCGTGGTCCGATGTTTTATGTGGCGGAACATCTGCTGGCCGAGGCGGGCATCGACATCATCATGGTCGAGGAGCATTTCAGTAAAGACCTATCAGGGCAAATCACAAAAGATGTGACGATTTTTGCCGATGGGATTCAGCCCAAGCAGGCTGCCATGCATACTCGGACCAAAATGGAGGGTATGGTAGCACATGGGTACGTTTGCGGTCGCGTCGCCTTCGGGTATCGGAAGCAGTTCACGGCAGCGGTGACGGCACTGAAGGCGGCTGTGGACAAGGAACCGCCCCAAGTGATGATCCCCGACGAGGATGCCGCCCCGCTCGTTCGGCAGGCGTTCGCGATGGCGAAGGCGCGTTGTACGCGGGCCGAGATTCGGGAGTACCTGATTATGGTGACCGGGCGGACATGGACCACGACTCAGGTCACGAACCTGCTGACTGACCGAACATATCTCGGCGAATACGAGTTCGGGGACTGGAAGAACGACAACCATCACGCCGCCATCATCCCCCTTGACCTGTGGGATGCTGTCCAGGAAAACCTCGCGGAACCGCCCGCCCGCCCGCCGCGAAAACAGAAAGAGGAATCCGT
>JACMIS010000193.1 GCA_014381035.1 Armatimonadota bacterium | reverse complement strand
TGATAAGTGCGATCCCGCCGCTTATGTTGAAAACGGATGCCAACCCCGGCGGTCTGCCCATCGGGGCGTTCGACAAGATCCGCAAGGGCGTCCTGGCTGACCGGGCGCAGTTCTTCCGGGAGCTCAGCACGCCGTTCTACGGGATCAACCGGGAGGGCTCCAAAATCACACAGGGTGCGCGTGACTCGTTCTGGAGTCAATGTATGATGTCCGGCTTCAAGGGCGTCTACGAATGCATCCGGGTCTTTTCAGAGACGGACCTCACGGAAGACCTGAAGAAATTCGACGTGCCGACGCTGATCATCCACGGGGACGACGATCAGATCGTGCCGATCGCCGCTTCCGCCCTGCCCGCGTCGAAGATCGTCAAGGGGGCAACTTTGAAGGTGTACCCCGGTGCGCCACACGCCCTGACGGTGACCCACAAGGACCAGCTGAACGCAGACCTGCTCGCGTTCTGCAGGGCATAAAAATCTAACCGCCTCGACATTTCAAGAATCAAGTTCGAAATCGTCGACGCGCGAATCGCCGGACCATTAATCAGGGGGCTAACGCCCCCATCACTGAAGCCACGCCCGCACCGTCACGAATCAGAGTGGCCGGTTCGGGCCGGCACTGACCAAACGATAAGGAATCTCATCATGCAAACTCTGGAAACCAGCACACCGACCGCTTACAATCCGGCACCGGACAGTAACGAACCCGTCGTGCCCGGCATCGCTTACCGGACCGTCAAGATCAACGGCGTGGACATTTTTTACCGCGAAGCGGGGCGGCGGGATGCGCCCGCCGTGCTCCTTCTTCACGGCTTCCCGACCAGTTCGCACATGTTCCGTAACCTGATGCCCGCACTGGCGGACGATTTCCGCCTTATCGCGCCCGATTATCCCGGCTACGGCAATAGCGGGATGCCCACCGTGGACGAATTCGACTACTCGTTCGATAACCTGGCGGACGTGGTCGACCAGTTGACGGAAAAAATCGGGGTGACGAAGTACTCGATGTACGTCCAGGACTACGGCGCACCGGTCGGCTATCGCATCGCCGTTAAGCATCCGGAACGCGTTCAATCGCTCGTAGTGCAGAACGGCAATGCATACGACGAGGGTCTGGACAATGATTTCTGGGAGCCGATCAAGGCATATTGGAAAGAGCAGAATCCGGAGCGTGCGAAGCCGTTGCTCGACCTCTACAAACGCGAGGCCACCGTTTGGCAGTACACCAATGGTGTCCGCGACATTGAGGCGATCAGCCCCGATACCTGGAACGTGGACCAGCCGCTGCTAGACCGCCCCGGAAACAACGAGATACAGCTTGCCCTTATGAACAGCTATGGCAGCAACCCGCCCCTGTACCCTTCCTGGCAGGCATATTTCCGCGAGTTCCAGCCACCTACGCTGGTCATCTGGGGTAAAAACGACGAAATCTTCCCGGCGGCGGGAGCGGAACCCTACAAGCGAGACCTGAAAAACCTGGAGTATCACCTGCTCGACACCGGACACTTCGCGCTGGAGGAGGATGGCGTAAAGATGGCGGCCCTGATGCGAAATTTCCTGCATAAAAACGTGGTGCGCTGAACTGGGCGCCGGGTATCGGTCCGCGGCGCGGGAAATCGGCGCCGCGTGACCCGTGTTCAAGGCGCGATGGACACCCTTGCGCGGATGCACGTGCATTATCTCTCGGCACGGGAATCACCCCGCCTTCGTGAGATCGCCATCGTCCCTGGAGTAAAAGTGCCAACCCGCCATGCACGGCGGCAGAGTCCGAGTTGACGCGAAATGGGAACATCACTCGCCGCGTCAGCTCGAGAAGGATAAATCTTATGCAAACACCGAATATTTCATTACACCGCTCCGCCCTCCCCTCCGGTCTTCCCTCGAACGCCGCGGGGCTTGAGCCGCCCTCTCACTCCGGGCAGGGCGGCGATGGCGGATCTGACGATGGCGGCATCGTGGGGCTGATCCGCCGGGAAGCCGCCGCCGCACGAATCGCCGTCCAGCCGCTCCGGGGGAATGTCAGCGTGCTGGAGGGATCGGGCGGTAACGTCGCCGTCCTTTCCGGCAATGACGGCAAGTTGCTCGTCGACGCCGGTATGGCAGTTTCCCGCGCCAGGATTGCCGAAGCTCTTGCGGCTATCAGCCCCGATCCAATCAGAGTTCTCATCAACACGCACTGGCACTTCGATCATACCGACGGCAACGCGTGGCTGCACTCCGAAGGGGCTTTCATCCTTGCGCACGAGAATACCCGGAAGCACCTATCCACCACCCGGAGAGTCGAAGGCTGGGATTTCACCTTTCCGCCCTCACGCCCGGAGGCACTCCCGGCGGTGGTTTTCAAGAATGACTGCACCGTTTATCATAACGGCACCGAAGTTCTGCTCGAATATTACTCGCCGTCACACACCGATAGCGACATCTGCGTCTACTTTGCCGATGCCGACGTGCTGCATGTCGGCGACACCTGGTGGAACGGCTTTTACCCCTTCATCG
>JACMIS010000192.1 GCA_014381035.1 Armatimonadota bacterium | reverse complement strand
GTTTGCTACAAGTTGCAACGGATTGGTGTCCGTATTCCTCAGTATGCTCCATTCTTGGACGCATGGCGCATACAATTTGATGAAATTGAGCAATCCGCTCCGCCATCGGCGGCGAATGGTGGCTTCGGGGATGTCGTGTCCGCCCCGCCGTACTCGTGCCGCAACCCGTGCGAGGCAAAGTTCGGACGACGGTGCGTAAAAGAAAAACAGGTGAGCTGTGTAACCTTGCACTTGCAACTCGCGCAAACGCGGTACGAGCGAACGGCTGGCAAGCGTGGTTTCTAACGCGAACGACTTCTTTACCCGTGCCAATTCGGAGAGCCGCTCCAGTAATCGGCGACCGGATTCCAGTTCACGGCTTCCCACGAAATCTTCCGGGAGTGTTTTGGCGATCTCGTCGGCGTTCAAAAACGGCATCGCCTCCGGCAGAACATAGCGGGCAAAAGTAGATTTGCCCGCCCCGTTCGGTCCGCCGATGATCACTACTTCCGGCACCGCTGGTTACTTAACGTCCATCAACTCAACATCGAACGTCAACACCGCGTTCGGCGGGATCGGACCGCCCGGCGTGCCGTCCGCGCCGTAGCCGAGATTCGCCGGAATGATCAGTTTTCGCCGCCCGCCGACCTTCATTCCTGCTACGCCTTCGTCCCAGCCCTTGATCACCTGTCCCCCTCCCAGCGGGAATTCGAACGGCTGCCCCCGGTCGCGGGACGAATCGAATTTGGTCCCGTCTTTCAGGGTTCCGGTGTAATGTACAGCGACGGTTTTACCGGCGACTGCGGTTTTTCCTTTGCCTACGGTCATGTCATCGTATTGCAAGCCGGAGGCTGTTTTGACGATCTTGCCACTACTTTTGAACGGAACGACCGCCGGTGCCGCTTTCGCCTGCTCCGCTTGCAGGTCGGTTCGCACCTGCTCCGCCAGTTCTTGGACCCATTGTTGCCCGACTCGTGACGTTTCCCCCTCGATCAAGGGTGTTTGTTTCGCCATTTTCTGTCCGGCGGGCGTTTTGTAAAACGCTACGATACTGTCTAACTCTTCCTGCGTGTAGCGGGCGGCATAAACGGGAATCAGCCGCTCGGTGAAGATCGGGGCGGCATCGGTGAACTTCTTGGTCGCTCGCTCCCAGAATCCGGCGGGAGCGTTCTGCGTCCGCCCCTGGTATTGCCCGATGATGCGCGGAATCGCTGTTTTAACCGACTCCTCCTGCCCGGATAACGTGAGCAGTTCCCGGATGCTCTGTTCTTTCTTGGCGTCCACTTTCACGGGTGCCGTTGCTTCAGGCGTCGCGGGCGCAGGTACAGTGGGTGCGGGATTTGCCGGTGGGGTGTCCGCCTGTGCAAACACGGCTAACGGTGCCGCGGCAATACCCGTGACAGCTAGTGTCGCGACCGAAAAAAGACGCATAGCGTCGGTTGATTTAATCATAAACATACTCCTGAAAGATAAAACATTTTTCCCCGATAGAGAATTCCGACTCTACCGGGGCTGTTTTCACTGCCGGTAAATGCTTGTTTTACGCCCCGACCACTCGCTGTGGTTCCGGGGAACACCGACAGGCAACGATACTCTGCTTTTTGGCGGTTTAAGTTCTCCGTCATGAACAATGAATCCTTTACGCCCTATTCTTGTCCAATATATCGAAAGTAGCCCTATCTGTGATGAACATCCGAATACGAATCGCCCTCGTGACTCTGTCCGCCCTGTCTGTCGTCGTTGTACCCCTCGCGCACGCTCAGAAACCGCCCCCGATTAAGCAAAAGCTTAAAAACCCGCTCCCGGCGAACAACACGGCTCGCGTTCTCGATCTGTTTGGAAAAGCGGCGAAGAAAGGACCTGGCGCAAGTGACTACGCTTCGCTTTCGGTATCCGGTGTTCTGACCGCACAAACCACGCTCCGCACCGGCGACGATTCGGCGGTCCTGCTTCTGCTTCCCGATGGGCACCATTTGCGCGTCGGAGCGAAAACCGTGGTAGTGTTGAATGAACTCGGTAAAGGAAAGAATTTCTCTTTCAAAATACTGTCGGGGCAGGTTTGGTCGGTAGTGCGCGATTCATCGCCAGCAAAGTTCGAAGTCCGCACCCCATCGTCGGTCACAAGCGCGACAAATGCCCTGTTCGGCGTCGGCTACGATCTGGAAACGAACCAGAGTATGGTATCCACAGGTGATGGGAATGTTACCGTTTCTCTGTCGTCTTGGGGATGGCGCGGCGCGGTACCCGCCGGGCAGTATGTGCGCTACTTGCGGAATCCCGAACCGAACATTCGCCTTCGATCACCGGAAATTATCGAACGGGACGCCGCGCAAAAGGCGATGTGGAAGCTGTTGCACTCGGAGAACTGGACAAAACGTGGTTTGAATGGCAACAATGTTGCGGCGTTGAAGCGCGGTCAGGAAAAGCAGCTGCGCCAACTAACTTTTTCGGTGTCGGTGGACCAATGATAATGAACACTCTTGAACGCTGGCAGCTGACCGGCAAAACCGCTCTGGTGACAGGCGGCACCAAGGGCATCGGCTACGCCATCGCGGACGAGTTGCTCCGTCTTGGGGCGACCGTGACCATCGCGGCACGGACGGAGTCCGATGTCACGAACTGTGTGGCAGTATGGCGGAACGAAGGTTTGAACGCACACGGAATCACCGCCGACCTGTCCTACCCGGACGCCCCCACAACGTTGATCGCATCCCTCGGCGGTTCGCTCGATATTCTGATCAACAACGTCGGCACCAACAACCGCAAACCAACGACCGGCTATTCCGACGATGAGTACCGGCGTGTTCTCGCCACCAATCTGGATTCGGCGTTCGCCATCTCCCGCGCCGCATACCCGCTCCTTGTCGCATCCGGCGATGGCGCGATAGTCAACATCGGGTCGGTCGCCGGGACAGTTGCGGTCCTCTCCGGTCTGCCGTACGCGATGACGAAAGCCGCATTAGACCAGATGACGCGTTATCTCGCCGTGGAATGGGCGAAGGATGGCATCCGTGTCAATGCCGTCAATCCCTGGTACACACGCACTCCGCTCGCCGCAACGCGCCTCGACGACCCCGCTTTTCGGCAGAGGGTTCTGGATGCGACACCGCTGAAACGGATTGCCGAACCGGAAGATGTCGCGGGCGCGGTCGCTTTCCTGTGCCTTCCCGTGGCCCGACACATCACCGGGCAGACGGTAGCGGTAGACGGTGGTTTTCTGGCGCAAGGACTGACATAAGTAGATGGAAGGCTTTTACAGACTCCTGTATAATCGGCAGTAGGGACCAAACCTATGTCAAACCGAAACTCGCTTCTCATTATCGCTTTCCTCCTTTCTGGCTCGATTATTACGGGGTGTGCCCCCGATGAAACCCCGCAGGCGGAAAGCGCGGCGGCGAAGAGGACGGTTGGAAAGGCGAACAATGCCGCCACCGATGCTCAAAAACGTGTTGATGAAGGAAACGCTGTTTTAGATGGCAAGTAGACGGACCGGTTCCGATAGCGAGGAGGTCGGTGCCGCGCTGGATCTGCTCTGGGTGGAGTTCCACCGTCTCAATACACTACACTTTGCTGGGGCACTCCGGCTGGATGAACTGCGACTTTCGCCGCGTAAACAGTATGGCGGGTACTGCGTTCCCGCGAAGCGCCTGATCGTGCTGTCTCTACAAGCCCTGCGCGAACATGGATTCGAGGAGACGCTGGATACGTTCCGGCACGAAGTCGCGCATCTGGTGCATCCGAATCACTCGGCGGCTTTCTGGGAGGTAGCCCGAAAGTTAGGTTCGACAACGCGCTACGCGAAACCCCCGAAAGAGCGCAATCCGAACTACGTGCGCTATGTGTACGAATGCCCGGCGTGCGCGGCGACGGTCCGACGACAGAAACGACTCGTCCGTGCTTCGTGCTCGGCGTGTGACAAATCATTCAACCCACGCTATCTGCTCCGCCTCATATCATCCCCCGCTCTACGCCGTAATGCTGGTTGATGTTCTTTAATTTGTCCTTCGCGGACGTCGCCAACTCGCGGAAACGCGTTTCCGCTGCGATCGTTGGATAGGTTTCACCTGCGGTGCTCGTTACTACGTTAGGCTTCGCGCGTTCCGGGTTAGCCCTTGCTGTTTTCGCGCGAATCCACCGAACCAGAGCCACCAAGCAGAAACACAGCACCGCAGGTGAAACCGATCCAACGATCGCAGCGGAAACGCGTTTCCGCGAGTTGGCGACGTCCGCGAAGGACAAAAAGAGAAAAAGGAAAGAAGTACAAGCACGTCGCATTAAACCGGCATGAGTCCACGCCTTCTTCTCCCCTTGTTAAGTTTATTGGCCGTGGTTGCGCTGCCGGTCGTCGCGCAAACACCGGCTGCCGATATGTATCGTCAAAAGACGGATACGCTGATTGAAGCGGCGATGAAATCGTCGGTAGGGTATGACCGATTAGCTTATCTTTCGGATCGCATCGGGAACCGAATCTCCGGCTCTCAGCAACTGGATCGAGCGATTGAGTGGGCGAAGCGCGAAATGACCGCC
>JACMIS010000191.1 GCA_014381035.1 Armatimonadota bacterium | reverse complement strand
TCCGCGCAGGTTCTCCGCCAGATCGAGGAGATGGTCGAGGTGCTAGCAAAAGCGATCAAGGAAAAGTCGGCACCGCCCCTGGTAAGCCCCGGTGCTACCGGCAAGCCCAGCGAGCGAGCCCGCCGCGCCACACCGATCCGGGGAGGGGCGCGATAGAAACGAGGTAATCAACGAATGAATAACTTAGCGAAGTACCGGGACATCATTAAGTCCACCCTCACGCCGTTCTCCCGGCGCGGTTGCAGCGGGTCGGACGTGACCAACGAGTTATACCAATTGCGTTTGATTCGACCACGGACGCTAAAGGGTTCCGGTGTAAGCCTTTAGCGTCCGATCACATGGCTTTGACAGACCAAACTGGTATTAGTCTTCGACGAGCAGAATGACTGCTATATTATCATGGCGCTTGGTTGGGAGAGTCGTACTCAACGCACGTATCGCCCCGTGATTCACCTGGATATTGTTGGCGGCAAGGTCTATATTTAGTGGGATGGCACGGAAGACGGGATCCCCTACGAACTGGAAGAAGCCGGTGTCCCGAAGAGCGACATCGTACTCGCGTCTCATCCCGCCGACGTGCGACCGCACACCGGGTACGCGGTCGCGTGACCTATACTCTCTGCACGTCATCGAACCTCGCTTTTCTCCCTCCCCCCGCCCCCCTCCCTCATCGGAATGAGAGAGGGGGGCGGGGGGAGGGAGAAAAGCGAGGTTCTATGACGTGCAAACCGTTGAACTTCTACCCCTCACTTCGCCTGGAATATCTCCTCGTTGCTGGAGTCGATAATGTACCGGTATGCCGCCTGACCGCCGCGAATCATCTCTGCGCGGGCTTCGGGGTCGGTGATTTTGTTCACCTCGGCGAGATATTCCTGGTAGCCGTCGCTCTTCGCGTAGTAAGTCGGCGTGAACTGTAGTGTCTCGCCGATCTTCTCGCCGATCATCCGCCCGCCGTTCGTGATGCCGCCGAAGTAGACGTGCTGGACGCCGAGCGCGAAGTACGGTCCATTGCGTTCACTTTCGCGGATCTCCTGCAGGAACGATTTCGTGAGCGGGCGGGCGTCTGAGGCGGTCGGCACACCGGCACCCAGTGCTTTCAGATCGTCCGCGAGCAGGACGAGCACGTTCTTTTGCGCCGTGCCGTAGGGCACCGGCTTCGCGGAATCGGCACCGGTCAGGATGCGATGCGTTTCGTTGTGGACGAGCGCCCGTTGTTGCAAGTGAGCCAACAGCTGATTTTTCGTGAGTTTGCCGTCGAACAGCGTCTTGTTGAACGCCGCCGCGCCGACGACCTCGTGATTGTTGGCGTAGGACGCCCGCAGGATCTGCGCGAACGGCTTACCCGCCGTCGCTACCACGGATGCCGCCGGATTCGGGAACGTCAGCGTCGCCCATCGGTGAACGGCGGGGTACTTTTTGCCGCCGTTCTCGCCCGGTTTCGCTTCCTTCACCAGGGCGCGGACACCAACGAACCCACCGCTTTTCCCGTTCGGGAACATCACCCGCGCTTCGCCAAGCTCGTCGGTCCGGACACTGACCGGTGTTTCGTTGCCGGGAGTGTGTACCCAGACCTCGGTTTGCGCGACGGGCCACCCCCCTTGCCGGACCGACACGACCAGCGTTTCGCCGTCCCGCCGCGCGAGCAGTTCCGCCGGTGTTTTCGTTACTGTTGCCGCCGCCGTGAGCGACGCC
>JACMIS010000190.1 GCA_014381035.1 Armatimonadota bacterium | reverse complement strand
TCGCCGCACGCCTTGCAGTGAATGATCGGGATCGGTGTTCCCCAGTAGCGTTGCCGCGAAACCAACCAGTCCCGCAGCCGGAAGTTTGTTTTCGCCTCACCGATCCCTTTGCTCACCAGCAGTTCGGTGATGCGCCGTGCGGCGACTTTTACCGGGAGACCGGAGAACGCATCCGAGTTGACCGCATACCCCTCTTTCGATATGAATGCGACGGTCAGGTCGGAACCGCTCGGCGGGTTTTGCACGTCGGCTTCAGTTTCGACGACCACGACCGGCGTTGGCAAGCCGTAGCGACGCGCGAAATCGAAGTCGCGCTCATCATGCGCCGGGACCGCCATGATTGCGCCCGTGCCGTATCCAGCGAGAACGTAGTCAGCAATCCAGACCGGGACCCGATGTCCGTTCACAGGGTTGATCGCATAGGCACCGGTAAACACTCCCGTGCGCTCACGCCCTTCCGCCGTCCGGTCCTGCTCCGACAACTTCCCGGCGCGTTCGCGGTACGCCAGCACTTCGGCGCGTTGTTCGTTTGTCACGACTTGCTCGACGAGCGAATGCTCCGGGGACAGGACCACGAACGACATTCCGTAGACGGTATCCACGCGGGTGGTGAAAACGCGGACGGTAGCCGAGTCCCCCCTATCCACTACCAGCTCGAACTCGCATCCCTCCGACTTGCCGATCCAATCGCGTTGCTGGGTTTTCACGCCCTCGGGCCAGTCGATGTTATCCAGACCGGCGATCAGTTTGTCGCCGTAGGCGGTGGTCCGGAAGAACCACTGCGCCATATCCCGCTTTTCGACCAGTGCACCGGAACGCCAGCCGCGCCCGTCCACGACCTCATCATTCGACAGGACGACCATGTCTACCGGGTCCCAGTTCACCGGGGCGTTCTTCCGGTACGCGAGTCCTCGCTCATACAGGAGCAAAAACGCCCACTGATTCCAGCGGTAGTATTCGGGGTCGGTGGAGTTGATCTCGCGGTTCCAGTCGTAGCCGATGCCGAGGAGCGACATCTGCCGCTTGTACTCGGCGGCGAGCATCGGCACGACGTTACGTGGGTTGACCTTTTTCTTGATCGCGTCCTGCTCCGCCGGTTGACCGAACGCGTCCCAACCCATCGGGTGAAGCACGTTTCGCCCGCGCATACTCATCAGGCGGGCGACGACATCGCCGGGGACATAATTTTTACAATGACCGATGTGAAGCCCGGACCCGGACGGATACGGGAACATGTCCAGCACGTAGTATTTGGGGCGTGACGAACTTTCCTCGGCGCGATAAATGTCGGCGTCGCGCCAGCGGGCTTGCCACCTGGCTTCGATGTCCTGAAACAGGTCGGGGTAGCGAACGGCTTCGCTGCTTGGGTTAATCATAAGTTCTTCTTTGTCGGCATCAGAGGCTCGTTTGTTAAACGCCCTGTGCGGAACACGCAACTATTATATCGCCCGTAACACCGCAGCAAAACTGCTCGTCCTTCCTGCAGTTCAGTCGTGCTCCTCGCCCGTGTCACACGAATAAGGGTTAATTCGCTGCATTGTGGGTACAGATAAAAATGGTCTTCTGTTTGAACGACCTTTTATACAACCATTTG
>JACMIS010000189.1 GCA_014381035.1 Armatimonadota bacterium | reverse complement strand
GGGAAAAACCAGCGTGTCGCCGTAGCGCAGTTCGTCGCGGACCCGTGTTCCCATCCGTGTCTCGCCCATCTGCTTCGAGGTGCGCGGCAGGTTGACGCCGACCGTGCGATGTACCGCGCCGACAAATCCGGAACAGTCCGCGCCCGATTTCGTCTGCCCGCCCCAGCGATACGGCACCCCCTGCCATTCATCAATTCCGGCCAAAAGTCGCTGCTCACGGTCGCTTTTCGGATACGCGTACTCGTCGCCCAGCGGTACACGAACATAACCGCCGTAGCCGTCGGAATCGCCCGGTTCCCCCAGCACGATACGCTGAACCCCTTTGTCGGTCGCGACGAAAGCACCCTCTTTGTCGGCGAGGAGGGCTGTAACTGCTTTCCCCGCGCCGTTCCACGGCATATAACACTCGCGAGTGCCGCCGAACGGATCGGCATGAAAGACGACGCCGTTTTGCGCCCACCATACCCCGCTCGCACCGACCGAAACGGTTTCCGCGCTTTGCGGCGCGTTCGCGTTGTAGTCACCGGTGACCCCGAGCGGAATCTCCTGCGGTGTTACGGGAGCGTTTTTATCGCTCCAGGAAGCGAACTGTAGCCCACTCACCTTACCGAACCCTTCGACACGCTCGGGAACGAGCATCCCGAATGGCGTTAGTGCCATCTCCGGCGTGCCGATGCCGAAGAAATCTTTACCGGTCGGGATCCTCCCCCGGTCGTTCCAGGTGCCGCGAAGCCTATCGGCGTTTCCGCTCCACAGATGAAGCGAACCGCCTGCCCCGCTGGTGTTCGGTGTCGCGAAAATCAGCAACGCATCTCTGGTGCCCGCGCTGGACCCGACATAACACTGAACCAGAGCGTCCGAGTACGTTTGCGCGACTTCGGCGGGCAGCACCTCGGTGAGCGGTTTTAGACCGGACTCGCCGTCCCAAACGCGTGTCGCGGACGTTCCCATCAACACGACATTTTTGCCGAGAACCGCCAACCGTTCGACCCACGGGGATGACTCGGGAGAAACGGTAGCGTCTCCCGTTTCCATTTCGGCATACCCGCTTTCTTGCCCGCCGACGGCTTCGATTCGCTCACCGGCGTCAAAAACCTTTACCGTCTTCTCTCTGGTGTGGAGAGCGTACACTTTATCCGACGCGCCTGCTGTCCAGTAAATCGCTCCGTTCCCAGCGGCAAGTGCTCTTACCGGACCGGAAACGCCGGGGATACGGACGACACTACCGCGTTTTGCCGCCTCGTCCCAGACCGCGACACCGCCGTCCGGCAAACCGAGATAAACAAGCCGGTCACTCTTATACAGTGCGGAAACATGCGGCACCGAGAGCGGCGTGAGCGACACGCCCATCGTCGCCGAAACGACTTCCGGCGTCACGGTATCCGGGAGCGACAGCACACGCGGTGCCCGAGTCCGTACCCGGCGACGCGACGCGAGAGGCTTCACCGATCCCGGTCTTGGAAGTTTGGACGGTTCCCTCGCCCCCGACTCCGGGGGAGCCGCAGTAGGGGAGTTTCGCTTACCGGTCGGGCTTGACGATTCCGCGTCCGCTCTTGCTCCCCCGGAAGCGGGGGCGGGGGGCGAATCCGGGAGAATCACGGGAATCGGCGTCTCACGGTTGTTGCGCACATACACCTTGAGCGAGTCCACTATCTTTTCGGAGCCTTCGCCGCTCGGGTCGATCATCACGACGCCTAACCAATGCCAACCTTCCGCGACTTTCGTCGTATCCCAGACGAACGTGTACGGCAATGTATCGCAGACCACGGTTTCGCCGGTTCGCGTCACCCGGATCGCGAAGCGGACGCCTTCGGGTCGCTTCACCTTCGCGGCATCTTTGCCGACACGGAGGCGAACCGTATCCGAGAGTTGCCGAACGCCTTTGTCGACATCGCGGGTTTCCCAGCGCGGACCAGTCCCGGTTTGCGCGCTGGCGATAGTCGGGGTGAGCAGAACGCATCCGGCAAGTGAGGCGATTAACACGATTCGTTTCATGGCAGTAATACCGATTAGGAAGCCGATGGCACCGGCAACGTTTCAAGGAAATTCAAATCACACCTCATCCCGGCACGCGGAACGCCTGTACCGTGTCCAGGAACGAACCGCTCCCGGCGATATTACCCCCGATGGCGTACACCGTGTCGCCGAGAGCGGTCACTGCCACGTGGCGGCGGGGAACGAATGGTTCGGGCAATCGCGGCGCGGACCACTTGCCCCCACGCAAATCGCACGCGATCACTCGGGAAAGCACCGCGTAGTCGCCGAATGCGTAGGCGGTGTTCTCCACAATCGCCATGTGGTGCGCACTGATCGGAAACGGCAGTTCGGGTCGGGGGACCCAACGCCCTTGCCCGATGGAATAGGTTTCCCACGTCCGCATTCCCGCCTTCCCCGCGAAACCGCCGACGACATGAATCAAGCCGTTATGCACGACGCCCGTACATTCGCGCGGTGTGGGCAGCGGTGGTCCTCCCTCCCAGGTATCGCTCTGGGAGTTGTAGATATCCATCGCCCCGGTATGACCGCCGTTGACCGAGCCACCGATCACCCAGAGTAAACCGTTCGCGACGACAACGGTCGCACTCGTATGTTGCGTCGGAGCCGGGCGGCATTTCGTCACGACGCCCGTGCGGAGATCTATCCGCTCCAGATCGAGGGTGTTCCCTCCCGATCCGTAACCGCCCACGAGGAACGCCGTGTCGCCGAGGATCGCCGCTTTGTGATACCGGCGCGGCATCAATTTCCAGGGGAGCGGGGCGACGTTCCCGGTGCGAGCGTTGATCGCCTCCACATCGGCGATCAATCCTTCCTTACCACTTCCCCCGAACACATAGACCCGATCCTGCCAACCGACAGCCGCCGCGCCATACCGCCCTCGTATCAATCGTATCGTGCTCATCATTTCTCCTTCGTTATCAGCGAGTGTTTACCACCGTCATCCGTACCGCTCACTTTAGAGCAGAAATCTTTTCCGACTTCCTATATACCGACTTCCCTCCCACAAAGACCTGCTCGACGGCGAGCGACTTCACCGCGTCCGCCGTTTCACACGCCATCAGGTCGCCGGACAGCATCACGAAGTCCGCGACCTTGCCCACCGACAGCGAGCCGCGTTCGTTCTCCAGATGCGACACATACGCCCCACCCAGACAGTACAGGCGCAGTGCTTCCGACATCGTCAGGCATTCGTGCGGCGACCACGGATCGCGGAACACCGCCGCCGCGAGACACCGGCATGGGTCCATCATTTCGACCGGACAGTCGGACGAGAGCGCGAGCGGGATCCCGGCGTCGAGCATGGTGCGAAACGGGTACGCATAGCCGCCACGCGCCGCGCCGACCCGCTCCCCGGTCCACGTGTCCGAAGTCACGAATTGCGGTTGTAGCACGGCTATGATCTGCCGTTTCGCCATCCGCTCTAAAAGGTCCGGGGGCAAGATCGAAGCGTGTTCCACCCGGTGCCGGTGATACGTGTTCGGACGGTCGTCGTGGTCCAGCGCGTATTCGATGGCGTCCAGCGTTTCGCGCACCGCCTGATCGCCGATAGCATGGATGACGAGTTGCCAGCCCTTTGATTGCGCGTCCCGTGCTTTCGCTTTCAGATCTTCCGGGTCATAGATGCGGATGCCGAGGTTTTCCGGGTGTTCCGGGTCGTCGGCATAGGGCGCGGCAAGGAGCGCGGTCCGTGCGCCGAGGGAACCGTCCGAGAACAGTTTCGCGCCGCCGTAGCGGAGCCATTCATCGCCGAAGCCGGTGGCGATACCGTTGTCCGCCAGCGATCCGACCGCCGCCTTGTGCGGGGGATGCGCCGTGACGCGGACGGGAGGTAGTTCTCCTTTGCGTTTCAATCGCAGGTACGCGCCCATCTGATCCGGCGTGTCCAGTAGCGTGCCGACCGATGTAAAACCGCGAGAAAGGGCGACGTTTAACGCCGTTGCCACTGCCGCTTCGCTTTCCGCCTCGCCCATCGGGGGCACGTATTTGCGGATCGCGCTAATCGCGGTTTCTGTATACAATCCGGTTGCCGCGTCGCCCAATGCCCGCTCTTCGTCGGTCAGAAACGCCAGAGCGACCGAGTTCGCGACTGCGGCGTGCCCACATACCCGTGTGATCAGGATCGGGCGCGACGACGAGACCTGGTCCAGATCCGCCCGCGTCGGGAACCGCCCTTCCGCCATTTTGTCCTGATCGAACCCGCGTCCGAGCACCCAGCCGTCCGTCTTTCCGGCGGTTTCGGCAAGGCGCGACGAAATTTCGCCGATATTGCCCGCGCCGGTTAAGTCCGCCTGTTTCGCGAGCAGCGATCCGAACCAGAAGACATGAAGATGGGCGTCACAAAAGCCCGGCACGATATGTTTCCCGGCAAGGTCCATGCGCCGCGTCCCGTCTCCCGCATATCGCAACGCATCGGCGTCATTCCCGACGTACACGACGCGACCGTCACGCACGACTATCGCCGATGCCGTCGGTGTCGCGTCGTCCAGTGTCGTGATGTTGCCGTTCGTGAAAATGGTATCGGCGTAAAGCATGGTTTGTTCCTTTGACGTACCATTCACCTCCCAGACCACCCGTTTCCTTCTCCGGACGCCCTCGGAAAAGAAACAAACGGAGGCTACTCCCTGTATAATCCACTATGGTTCGTTCCATTCTTCTCAATACTGCGTTGGCGTTCGCCGCAATCTACCTTCTACTTTGTGGAGCACTCTTTTTCGCGCAGGAGAAGTTGCTCTTTTTTCCAGACGTTCTGTCTGCGAATTATACCTTCGAGCATCCCGGTCGCCACAAGGAAGCCTGGTTGACAACGAAAAGCGGATCGCGGATTCATGCCCTTCATTTTACGGTCACGAATCCCAAAGGTGCGGTACTTTACCTGCACGGCAACGGAGGGAGCCTGAGATCGTGGGGACGGGTAGCGGAGCCCCTGAACGCAGCCGGGTATGATGTTTTTCTGCCCGATTATCCCGGCTACGGGAAGAGCAGTGGGTCTCTCAACAATGAAAACCAGCTCCACGAAACCGCTGCCCTCGCTTATGCCCATCTTAAGACAACGAATCCTGAAGCGAATATCACCGTGGTCGGTCGGTCGCTCGGCACCGGCATCGCCACCCGGTTGGCGAAAGAGAACCGCCCTCGCGCCCTCGTTCTCATTTCCCCCTACACCAGCATCGCCGGACAAGCCTTGCGTCGCTTCCCGTTTCTGCCGCCGTTTTTGGTCAAGTATGCGTTACCGACGGAGAGGTGGATAGGTGGCGTTCGTTGCCCGGTCACACTCATTCACGGCACTCGTGACGAGGTCATTCCCTATTCCTGCTCCCAAGAGTTGCTCCCGCTTATCCGTTCATCCGGCAAACTCGTCACTGTGGACGGCGCGGGACACAACGACCTGCAAAACTCCCCTGAATATAAAGACGCGATGGCGGCAACGTTGCCTTGACTGGGTTAGAGGATCATTCTTCTGTCCTTCGCGGACGGCGGCAACGCAGCGGAAACGCAGTTTCCGCGATTACGTTGCATCGTTGGACCTGCGGTGCTCTTTCCTGTGGGGCGAGCCGGGTTAGCCCTT
>JACMIS010000188.1 GCA_014381035.1 Armatimonadota bacterium | reverse complement strand
TAGCTCATCGCCTTCGCCCCGCCCGCCTTCGCGAGCACGTTCGTGATCGCCGCCGTTAAGGAAGTCTTCCCGTGGTCCACGTGACCGATGGTCCCGATGTTGACGTGCGGTTTGCTCCGCTCGAATTTCGCCTTCGCCATATTTTTGCTCCTCGCGCTTCGGAATAGTGAGCGCGACTATCCTTTATTATTGTGCAAGCGCCCCTATCCGGTGGCCATGCACGGTGCGTTTTGGGTTGTCTCTTCGCGGGAATCGAACCCGCCGCCATTCAAAATAATGAGTAATGGGCCTTTACCAAAAGGTATGCGACACGCCGGGATAAGATACCATCTTTCCACATGTCGCGCAAAAATTTTGTAGATTTCGGGGGAATCTATTCCCCCGAAAACGTTAAAACCTCCGATATCCTACTTCCGGGTAATCAGGACACCGTCCGAAACAATCTCGGTGTTGCCCCCGATCATTCCCACAGTGTCCTTAGCTCCCACCGCAAGCACACGCCAGTCCCCACCGGTCGGGCTGGATTCGATCCGCAGTTCGCCGGATGCATCGCGGTGTGCGGTGACCGTCAACGTTTCGCCGGACGGGTTTTGTACCGTCGCCGATGCCATTTTCCCGGCGTCGAGTTGGTACAGACGGAATGTTGTGTTTCTGGTGTAGGCGTAGTCCGGGCGACCCTCCTGGTCACCAACGGGTAGAAGCGTGTTCGGGCGAACGAGTAGCGGAACGCTCAAATAGTCGTGCTGCTGGGAAACGTAGCGCGGCCCGACTACGGTTTCACCGGTCGCGAAATTCGTCCACGTTCCGGCGGGGACATAGTAGGATACATTGCCGCTGGTCTGGAAGACCGGCGCGACAAGCAGAGCATCTCCGAGCAGGTACTGCCGGTCCAGCGCATCGCACGCCGGGTCGTTCGGATATTCGAGTACCATAGCTCGCATCACCGGAACGCCTGTCGCGTTCGCCTCGACCCCTTTGCTATACAGGTACGGCATCAGGCGGTGCTTCAGTTTGGTGAAATGCCGGAGCACGTCCACCGCTTCCTCGTCGAAGAGCCACGGGACCCGGTAGGAAGAACTGCCGTGCAGACGGCTGTGCGACGACAGCAAGCCGAATGCGATCCAGCGTTTGTACACGGCGGGCGGTGGCGAGCCTTCAAAACCACCGATGTCATGGCTCCAGAATCCAAAGCCGGTCATACCGAGCGACAACCCACCGCGCAGGCTCTCCGCCATGCTTTCGAACGTCGAGGAACAGTCGCCGCCCCAGTGCACCGGGAACTGCTGGCAACCCGCCGTCGCCGAGCGAGCGAATAGTGCCGCTTCTCCGATTCCGCGCTTTTCTTCGAGTACGCGAAACACGGTTTCGTTGTACAGATAAGGATAATAGTTGTGCATCTTTTGCGCTTCGGAACCGTCGTGCCAGGCAACTCCTTCGGTCGGAATCCGCTCGCCGAAGTCGGTCTTGAACGAATCCACGCCTTCGTCGGCGAGGCGGCGCAGGAACGCGGCGTACCATTCGCGGGCGTCCGGGTTCGTGAAGTCCACGATGCCCATGCCGGGTTGCCACTGATCGGTCTGCCACACATCACCGTTCGTTTTCTTCAGCAGGTAACCGTTCTTCGCCCCTTCCGCAAACAATGGCGAGGCTTGCGCGATGTACGGGTTGATCCAGACACAGACTTTCAAGCCGCGTTCATGGAGTCGCTTCAACATCGCGACCGGGTCGGGAAAGGTTGCCGGGTTCCATTCAAAGTCACACCAACGCCAGCCGCGCATCCAGAAACAGTCGAAGTGGAAGACGGATAGCGGCAAATCGCGGTCTCGCATCCCGTCCAGAAAGCGGTTCACGGTGGTTTCATCGTAGTCCGTCGTGAACGACGTGGTCAGCCATAAGCCAAACGACCACGCGGGCGGCAGGGCGGGGCGTCCGGTCAGGCGGGTGTACTTTTCCAGAACCTCTTTCGGGGTGGGTCCACTAACGAGGAAATATTCCAGCGTTTCACCGGGAACACTGAACTGAACGCGCGATACTTTCTCGGATGCTACCTCGAACTGTACGTTTTCGGCGTGGTTGACGAAAACGCCGTAGCCGCGATTGGTCAGGTAGAACGGCACGCTCTTGTACGCTTGGTCACTGCCGGTGCCGCCGTCCTTGTTCCAGGTTTCCACGGTTTGTCCGTTCTTCACGAACGCCGTAAATCGCTCGCCGAGTCCGTATACGTTCTCGCCGACACCCAGGGAAAGTTGTTCTTGGAGGAAAATCCCCTGATCGGTCTGCATCAGTCCGAGTGCGCGGCTACTACTTTCGGTGATCGGTTCGCCGTCCGCGCCGCAAAATGCCATCCGCCATCCGCCTTTGCCGCCGGCGATTTGCACGGAAACGTCGCCGCTTCGGAGCGTCGCGACAGAGGAGACACCGTCCTTGCTATTCTGATTGTCTATGGTGACACTACCTGCGGTATCGGCGGGAGTACTCAAAGAGAATTGCGGTCCTCGTCCGGCGACGCCAGCAAAATGGGTGACTTTGACGCGGATCACGCCGGGAATCGGCGACGAGACCCGCATCGTCAAAACGGGACCATCAAGGAGACTGCCACGCCCGTGAACCGTGCGGGTCGCGACGATCACGTTCAGCGCGTTTTCTTCCGCCGAAAACTCATACACTTCGGTCGCGTAAAACGCCCGCACGCCGGGTTGCATCATCCAGTTACCATCAGTAAACTTCATACATCTTCTTTCTTTGTCGCACCTTATCCGGGTGCGAAATCATAGGTCTTGATATTGATGATCGCGCCGCTGTTCACGAAAACCGACAGGAGGCTCCAGAACGCGCCGACGGTGTACTCACCCAATATCAAGCCAAACATGAACGGAACGATCTGCCGGTACATACCGATCCCGCCGTAGCGCAGAATGAGCGATTTCAAGCCCCACGCGATCAGAAGGCACGACCAGTAGTATTCGCCGCCATACGTGAGCGCAATCGCGTATCCCGCCGGGTGAAACGGCCACCAGACGAATTGAGTCCGCATGTACATCATCCCGAACGCGGCGACGCCGCCCGCGATCATAGCGAGTTGTCCGTTAATATCCGGAGGACGCGGCAAGGCAGACGCCGCCGATACCTCGCCGAACTGCCCCCAGTTATGGTTCGTCATGGCGTTGATACCCGCACCGTATTGCAGGTGCAGTGCCGCCCAGAAACTGGCTATCGTGCCCACGAAAACCGCGAACAGCATCGCGTAACCGGTCCCGCGCAGACTGCCTTTACCATCCAAGCCCTGACCGAGACGCATCCCTTCCAGCATCCCCGGCATCGGGTGTGTCCGGTAGCCGCGCCCGGAGAACCAGAAGAACAACGACAGGATCGTCAGGTTTTGCAAGCCGACGCCCTGCGTTCCGAGGAACATCGTCAGGAATGCCGTCCCGCTCATTCCGAACGCCATCTCGTGCGCGGGCGGTCCGAGTTCGGCTCGGATTCGCGCTATCCCGACCGATAAGAGGAAATAGAAGCCGAAGAACCCGGCGACGATGCCCCATGACATTCCCGCTCGCAAGCAAAAATAAAAAAGAAATGTCAGCCCGAGCAGGATCGAAACAAACGCGGCGCGATAACTCATCGGTTCGTCGCTGTCGTCTATACCGGGGTCTCTCGGATTCCACGCCTTGTCCCACGCCTGCTTGAGATGATGGCGCGCTTGCCACAACGCGAAAACGCAGATGACCGCCCAGGCACCGAACGATTGTTGCGCGAGGAACGGAAACTTGCTGACACCCGCCCCATCGAGATTCAGCGTGGCGGCGAAGACAACTAACCCCAGACGAAAAAGATAGAAGAACCAGAGCGAGAACGATAAGTCGGTAGGAAGCAGAAAGCCAAGCGCGATGATGAACGGGTAGAGCGGGAAGGGCACATTACCGACCGCTTTCCACGGCATCGTCGTCGCGTACTGACCCAGATTGAACTGATCGTGCCGCACCGCGATCAACGGCATCGATGGAATCAGCGTCGCGAGACCGTTCCAGATGTCGAGCGACGCCCCGGCGGCGATTCCCCACCAGAGCACCTTGTTTCGCCAGAACGATGTCGTGCCCCCGTCCTCGATAAGCGCGAGTGGGAGTTGAACGATGGGGTACGCCAACTTCTCATTGTCCATCCACTGCCGCCGCAGAATGGTGCTGGTTCCGACGAGAACCGCGCCGAGAGCCAGCGTGAACGCGCACCACCACCCTACCGGGACCGACCATGCCGCCAAATGTTTCGGCGTATAAAGAAGTGGTGTCGCGTGTCCATAATAGGCGGGCTTCAACACTTCCAGATCCTTGACCATCACCCAATCGGGGTAAAAGCGGGTGAACTTATCCCATCCCAGAGACGGTTGTTGTGCCTGAAACCAGACCGGAAACCCCATCACGCCGGGAATTCCGAGTTGCAGACTGTCGTGTCCAGCAAGCGCGGTCCCGATAGTCATCATGGTGAAGCAGGTCGCCAGTTCCCCCTGCGAAAAGGCGAAACGCGGTAAAAACGGCTTCAGCAGTCCGATGTTGAGTGTCACCAGCAGGAGCAGGCAGAATACTGTGTTCCAGAAAAGCGACATCGCGGTCGCGTGGTTGGTGTGCCAGATACCCTCGACTTCCAGAACCCAGTAACAGTTCAGGAAAATAAGAATCGTGCCGAGAAGCAGGATGCGAAATGTGACAGGCGGACGCGACGCGGACGTACGGTTTCCCGGTTCCACTACCGCTTCCGCCGCGTCAGTGCGGGATGGTTGAGGCATGTCTTTCATAGACTATTTCCGCTTTATATCGCCCATGTCGATCTCCCGCCCGCCCGGTATGGCGAGGATAACGGTCGCGCTGGTTCGCCCTGTCACGAAACGCATGGACATACGGAATCCTTTACTTCGCCGCCGCCGTGCCGGTCGCCGCCGCCGCCGGGTCGCCGACGATGATACCTCGCCCACCTGTCGCTATATATACCCGACCCCAAACCCGTTGATCGCCGGAAATAGCATTGACATAATGAAAATCGTGCGCGTCGTCGTTGACGCGAACCCAGGTCGTGCCGCCATCATCGGAGCGGAAGAACCCCTCCACGCCGCCGATCTTGCCCGTGATGTAAACAGACGGGTAATCACGCCCCGGCGCGGCTTTGCCGAACCCGATCTTCTGGGCATTTTCCACCCCACCGATTTTCGCAAAGCTCGCGCCGCCGTCCGTGCTGTGATGCAACCCGTTCGCGGCGGCAACCCAGACGTCACCCTCTTTGCCGAACGCCGCGCGGACGAAACCGTTCCCGGTCGGAAGTCCCGTCGCTTTCGCAGCGAACGACGCGCCGCCATCGGTAGAAACGTAGAATGTGCCGGAATCGTTATCGAACGCGTAAAACGTGTTCGGGTTCACGCGGTCGGAAGCCACCCGTCGTTTCGGGGGCAGTCCGGTACTCGCCGTCCATGTCATCCCGTTATCTTTCGACACGAACGCCCCGGCGTTTTCCGGCGTCCAGACGAACGACGATCCATCGGCGGAAACGGCAATCGCGCCGTCTCCTTTCTCGCTCGGTTTCGTGCCGAACTCCTTCCAGGTGATTCCGTTATCGGCGGAATACGCACCGCCGTTGCCGCCGCCGAATACGCGGGCGACGATCTGGGGGTTCTTTTCGGCGAAATCGATCCCGGTGTTGCGCCCGCGTGCCGGTTGGTAGAAGCCCATACCCGGCGACTCGTTGATGTCCGTATGCCGGAACCCATCCACATCCCACACCACAGATAGGAGCGGTGCGCCGGACGACGGACTGACCATGTCGTTCACGACCAGTTCTTCCAGACCGTTCGCGCCGACATGCCAGTGTGTCGGCGCGCCTTTATCGGCGGCGGTCATGTCGGACGAGGTCCAGATTCCCATTCCGGTGACATACAGAACACGGTCCGGGTTGAACGGGTCGATTTCAATGTCGCCCATCCAGTGTCCTGCGTCGGCTTCGGGGCGTCCCCATTTCAGAAACGGTGCCCCCGACGAATCGCGCACCGATTGCGGTCCGAGATCCTTCCACGTCTTGCCGCCATCCGTCGTGCGGAAGATCGTGTCGTGCTTCGCCCACCGGTCCATCGTTGTGACAACCAGCGTTTGCGGCGATTTCGCGTCCACGGAAACACCGGCGTAACCGAACTTATCATCCTCGGTGGGCTTGATCGGCGATACGTCCGACCATGTTCCGGTTCCCGCATCCCATTTCCAGACCGCACCGTTGCTCATGCCGTTCGGTCCCGGTGCGTCGCCATAGGTCACATACAGCGAACCGTCGCCGGACAAAACGCCGTGGTGTGGCAGGAATCCCGCCGGCTGTCCTGCAACAGCCTTCCACGTCGCGCCGTTATCCGTGCTACGGTACAACCCGGTTGCTTTGTCGGATACCCCGGCATAGATCGTTTTCGTTTTTTTGTCGAACAGCACGAAGATGGTGCCGATTCCGTTGGTTCTGCTCGTCACCGGAAAGCTTTCGACCTTTTTCCATGTCGCACCGGAATCCTTGCTCTGCCACAACCCTTCGTGTCGCGTTCCAAAAAACAGATTCGCGGGGCTGTTCGGATCAACGGCAAGTCGTTCGCCCGCCGAACGTCCGTCCTCGTTGCCACCGTTCTTGAACGGGAGTGGCGACTTTTTCCAGGTTTTCCCCTTGTCGCTGGAGCGCAGGATCGCGCCGTTCCCTGCCCAATCGTTCGTATAGGTTCCCGCCGCGATATACACCTTGTTTGCGTCGGTCGGATCTACGGCAATGCTCTCGATGCCGGTGAAGTTCCAATCGGGACCACCGAATTCGTCCGTCAGGGGTATCCAGCGTTTCGCAGGATCGTCCCAGCGATACGCCCCGCCCACATCGGTTCGGGCGTACATCAAACCACGCTCTTTAGGGTGTGTGATGATGCCGGATACGAACCCGCCACCGCGTACCACGACATTCTGCCACGTGTAATTCAGCGCGGGTGTCGGTGAGGTATCCGATTTCGCGCTCTGCTTGCCGCCGAGGGCAAAGGTTAAACCGCCCAGACCCGCGAGCAGAACGCTCACGCCGATGATTCGTGTTGTTAATTTCATAAGAAGGTTCATGGTGACTGTTTTCTAAGAACGCGCACGTCGCGCACGCCGAGCGTGGTATCGCCACGCACCGTCTCGCCGGAAAGCAGATCGGTATACGTCGCGTCCGATTCGAGACGAACGGTCTGCGACGCCGCGCCGTGATTCAGAAGATACAAAATGTCGGTGCCGGATGGGGATACGCGCTGAGTGATTTCGATCCCCTCCGGCGGTGCGATACCGTCGGCAAACGGCGAACCAATGCCCTGTTTGTGGCAAAGCGCGGACAGGATTGCGACGTACCCAGCTTCCTCGGGAATGGTCGCCAGATAATATCCGGTTCCTTTGCCATACCGATTCGCCGTGAACGCGGGTTCACCGGCATAAAAATCATCGGCATATGTGGCGATGATTTCGGCGGTTTCGGGGCGAATGCGATCACAAAGGATCTTCGCACCGAAAGTGATTCCCGGAGCGATAGCCGCGAAACCGTTTTCGAAGCGGATCCCGTTGGTTTTATCTTTCGGGAGCGCGTCGGTTTCCTCGGTCCACAAGCCGAACACCTCGGCAAGCGGTCCCGGTGCGCCGTTCTCATACACCAGGTCGGTATCGCTGAGCAGACCGGTAAATGTCGTCGCGAGTAGCGTCCCACCGTTTCGGACATACTCCTGTAATCGCCGTCCGTCGGCTTCACGGATCAAGGTCAGTGTCGGCGCGACGACGAGATCGAAGCGCGATAGATCCGCATCCGGGCAGACGACTTCGGTCTGAATGCCGAGTTTGTACAGCGCGGCAAATACATCGCGTACCTGATGCTGGTATTGGAGGTCAACCGACGGACCGGAGCCGAATCGCAGGTTCCACCAGTTTTCCCAGTCGAACAGCACGGCGACGCGTGCCGGGACCCGTCCGCCAAGGGTCTCGCTGTCGAGCCGTTTCAAGTCCGCGCCGAGTTCGGAAACTTCGCGGAAAACGCGTGCGTCGGTCCGCCCATGATGCTCCATCACCGCGCCGTGCAGCTTTTCGATGCCGCCCCGCCCGCGTCGCCACTGGAAATACATCACCGAGTCTGCGCCCTGCGCAACCGCCTGGAATGACTGCAAGCGCAGTTGTTTCGGCGGCTTGATGGCGTTATACGGTTGCCAGTTTTGTTGCGACGGTGACTGCTCCATGAGCAGGAACGGTTGCCCTTCCTTCAAGCCGCGCATCACCGCGTGGCTGAACGCGACATATGCCGGAGGATCGTTCGGTCCGGGATAGTTGTCCCACGACACGACATCCATCTCCTTCGCCCATTCGCGATAATTGAGCGGGAAAAACGTCCCCATCAGGTTCGTCGTCACCGGAATATTCGGCGTGATTTCGCGCAGAACCGCCTTCTCGGCACGGAAGCAGTTCAACAAAGTCTCGGACTGGAACCGCATATAATCGAGCCGCAACGCGTTCATGCTCCGCTCACCGTTTGCGTATGCCGGTTCGATCTGCGCCCAATCGGTAAACGTATGACCCCAGAAACGCGTGTACCAGACCCGGTTCAGTTCGTCCAGAGATCCATACTTTCTCTGGAGCCACTGACGAAACGCCGGAGCGCAGTTTTGCTCACAGAAACAGTGCGTGCCATATTCATTGCTGATATGCCACAGGGCAATCGCGGGATGATCCCTGTACCGCTCGGCTATTTTCCGTGCCAGCGTCGTGGACAATCGGCGGAAGTTTTCCGAGTTCGGGCAGAAGGTGTGCCGGTTACCATGCCGCGCCTTGACACCGTGATCGTTCGTTACCAGTACATCGGGATACTTCTGGTCGAGCCAGGCGGGCACGGAAGCCGTCGCGGTAGCGAGACAAACCCGGATGCCACCCTGATGCAGCGTCTCTAAGACGCGATCCAGCCAATCGAACGTGAACGTTCCCTCTTCCGGTTCGAGCGATACCCAGCCGAAAACGGGCAACGTCGCGATATTCCAGTTGGCGTCTGCCATGAGGCGTGCGTCTTCGTCCCAAACCGTTTCCGCCCATTGTTCGGGGTTGTAGTCGCCGCCATACAAGATGCCGACGTGGTCGGGCGTCGGCTGATTATCAAAATTATTTGTGGTCATACGATCAGTGTAAGGTCGTCGCGCCTGCTTTTGCAAGGGCGCCGACCATCGCGCACCGGTTTATTGAACGTTCGCGTAATACTCGTTGACATTCAATTGCCCGTTGCCGTTGAATATCTCCGAGCCGAACTGGACGCTGGTCAGATATTTGGTGTTCGCCATCCACCCCCGCCGAACGATTTCTCCGTAAAAATCCCTCAGATTCATCGTCGCGTTGGTGGTATTGCTCCTCCGAATAAATGAGAACACGTTCCACCCGATGTTGCCGCGGTACAGATCCCAGGACGTTCCGGCCAGATTCACCGTGCCTTCGAAAGTTCCCAGTGGACCCGCCCCGTTCTGTCGGTACAGCCAGATCATGACCTCGTCGGACGGGTTGTTCTCCCAGGTCGGGTTCGACTGCGTATGGAACCAGAGGTCGTAAGCGACATTTAGCGTGTTCGTGCCGGTCACGGAAAAGTTCGCCTTGCTGTTGACGGGGCGATTGGCATTGATCCGCACGGGAAGCCCCGTACCGGTGCGCTCCCAGCCCCAGTGCCAGCCCAACACTACCGAGGGATACGCTTTGACATCCCAGGCGTTGCCCCCTGTCCAACTCCAATTACTACCCCATCCCCACGAACCGGAAGCATTTCCCCAGGTCCAGATGCTTTCCCAGCTCGAAGCATCCGCCCCGCCCTGGCCCCACACATTGTTGTTGATGTAATATTTGCCCATCGGAAGTCTTCCGAAGTCGACATTGGTATTCTGATTCTGTGCCAGAGCAACACCACTACTCACAGCAACCATCGCGCAGAGCGCGACAACACGCGAAACGATAACTTTAGTCTTCATAAAAACAGCCTTTGTTTTCTACGGAGAACTGCCTCCGCCGCGGGATCGGAAAACCACTTGAACGGTGGTTTCGTTTGCGATGAATTGTGTTAAATCCCCTGTTGCCTCATTGCGGCTCTTACGAATCGGGAGCCGTCTCGTTCGGTCGTAGGAAGCGCATATCATCCACGAAATAGGGCGTCAGCGTTACGCCGTAGCCTTCCTGTATCCAGAAACTGGTCACATTGTTTTTGCCCGCGATACCCAGAGATTCCAGCGTCACCGTGACCGTTTTCCACTCATCAGATGCCAGCGTCGGCAAAAGATGCTCGGTGCCGTTTTTGACATCTTTATCGGACCCGTACTGCGCGACCACTTTCAGTCGTTGTCCGCCTTTGTCGCCGCCATGGATACGAAAGGTAATGCGGTCATACGGCGCGACGCTCAGCGGGGCATGGTTAAACGCGACCGCCTCGAACTGTTTCGACTCGACCCGAATACATCTTCCGGGCGCGGAACGCTTCGTATCAGCGGTGTCATGTTTTGCCCAGCTGAAATCTCCCCAGCCGTTTTTTAGCGCGTCGTCATACACGACAGCCCCGGGATCGGCACTCGCCATCTTCGGACCCGCTGACAATGACGGAGGGGCGGTTACAGAAGACGTAGCTACAGCAGGGTTGCTTTCACCCGGTTGTCGCCCCCGTACCGCCATAATCGCCAGTATCACCATCGCCGAACCGACGACAACGGCACCGAGCGGCTTCAAAATTATTCGCATGTTGCTTGTATCCTTGGAGAAAAATCGAACAGCACGAGAACAAATCTTGCACCACTACTTGCCCGCCGCCCGCGCTGCATCCGCCGCCCGCGCCGCCGCCTCACCGGCAGCATTCCCTTCCGCCTGCTTGCGTGCACCTTCGGCGCGCATCGCCTCGATCTGTTTCTGCGCTTCGGGAGGCGGGGTACCACCGATCACTGCTGCCTTCTGTGCATCCAGCCCTTTCGGTGCCGCCGCCGAATCATTGTTGCACCCCGCTATCATGCCTCCCATCAGAGACAAGGCAGCAACGAACAGGAGTGTGTAATTTATCTTTAAGTTGATCATTTATTTCGCTTCACGAACATCAGCCCGAGTCGTCGGCGGGAATAAATAGACACCACCACCGACGACTCGCAGACCATAAGCAGGTCTTACTTGCGCAAGCCATTCCACAGGTTTGCATCATAGTTTTCTGCGTAGGGAGCACCCGCCTTGTTGGGGTTTGTTTGAACCGGTTTCATAGACTTCGCGTGACCGTCGCAGAACTCGTATTTGGCGAAACTACTAGGACGATTGGAGACTATTCCCTCGGGACCATATGTGTACTTCTTTCCAACCCGCGTCGCATCAACGCCATCGGGAATGAGTGACCCGCCG
>JACMIS010000187.1 GCA_014381035.1 Armatimonadota bacterium | reverse complement strand
TAGGTCACGTCGACCAGGATTTGTATAATCAGCTCGTAAAAGACTCGCAGGACGCGAAATGCCATATTGCCAAAATCGAGCGAGAGACCATCGGCGTCGATCATGCGCGCGTCGGGAGTTGGCTGGCGCGTGAATGGCATTTTCCGAGCCGGCTCGCCGAGCCGCTTACGTATCACCACCGGCCGGACTTGGCCAAAGAGGCCAAACAGGTAACGGCCGTTGTGCATCTCGCCGATATTTTGACGCGCGGCTGGTGTATTCCGTCCGGACATCTGGAACCCGGCGAAACGGCGGAAGACGCGGTCCGGCGTGAGTCGCTGGAAGAAGCAGGCGCGACGCTCGGCAAGGTCGTCTACCTCGGCTACTTCGTTTTAACCGACGCCGAAACGGGCATCGTGCGTCACGCCCCGACCTTTATCGCGTCCGTATCGGCTATCGGCGCGATCCCGGACGGCACCGAATCACGCGGCGCACAACTGGCGTACGTCGAGGACGTCGCGACGCTGTATTTCGCGTGGGACGAACTCCTCGCCAGCGTGTTCGCGCTGGCATACGCCAGGAAACAGGACAAATTGCGCGTCGGAGTCTCCTTGTCCGACCTGATTCAAGACACGCCCCCTGAAGACTGACCCAGCAACGTTTGCTATTATTTTTCATTGGTCTACCGATACGGAATCCGTCAGGCGATATAATTGAATGCCTGTAACGAATCATTTGCGAGAGGATTTAAATTGTATGAATATCTGGCGCGGAATTATCAGTCTAGCACTTTCGCTCGCGACGCTCCTTCTGTATGTGGACATGGCGTTCGCGGGACCCGGCGGGTTTATCAAGGATGCCGCCCGTACCCCGCTCGGCAGGATCATTATGGGGGTACTCGTCGCGATATTTTTACCGATACTCCTTTATTTCGGCATCAAACGGGCGATCTGGGTGGCACGAACCAAACGCGATCTGGCGACATTGACGAAAGCGTACCCCGGCATGTACCACTGGCAGGAAGTGGATAGTCGGGTGCGCGAAGTGTATACCTGGCTCTGGACCTCGTGGTCGCCGGAGAAGATCGAGCGCGCCGAGGAGTTCGCGACGATTTGGTACTGGCGCAACCAGCAACTCCTTCTGGAGGAGTGGCAGTCGCACGGCTTGGAGAACGTCACGCGCCTGAGCGGGATTCGCTCGGTCACCCCGATCTACGTCGAACACCGGAGTCTGGAATGCAAGGACGGCGAAGGCTCGATTTTAGTCGTGAATATCACCGGGAACGCGACGGATTACATGCGCGAGACCGCGACCGATAAGGTCGTGGAAGGCGATAAAAAGACCGCTGAAGTAGACGCGGTATGGACGTTCCTGTGGGAGAACGGCGCATGGCGCGTCAACAAGATCGAAAAGGGCGACGTTGAATACGCCTACCTGTTTGAGCCGAACAAACTTCCGGCGACTCTCCCGGACACCGTTTCGGTCAAACCATAACCAACAAAACTCATGAAACGCTTACTTGTCACCGGCGGTGCCGGATTTATCGGATCGAACTTCGTGCGCTACATGCTCGGGAAATACCCCGACTACCGGATCACGGTTCTGGACGCGCTCACCTACGCGGGCAATCTGGACAATTTCCACGACTTCAAGGACAACCCGAATTTCCAGTTTTTCAAGGGGAATATCGAGGACCCGGTCATCGTGGATAACCTGTCCCGCAACGTGGACGCGATCCTGAACTTCGCCGCCGAGTCGCACGTGGACCGGAGCATAGACAATCCCGGTGCGTTTATCGAGACCGACGTGCGCGGCGTTTTCGTGCTGTTGGAAGCGGCAAAAAAGTATGGACACGCGCGGTTTCTGCACGTGTCCTGTTACGACGAAACAACACGCGCCTTGACCAAAAACGGTCTAAAACATTATTGGGAAATCACGGAAGGCGATATAGTTCTCTCCCTCAACCCTGACACACGGCAAATCGAAGAAAAACCGGTAGATAAAGTGATCGTCCAAGATTACAAGGGGCAGATGATGCGGTTCTCCAGCAATCGCATTGATGTTTGCGTCACACCAAATCACCGGATGTTCTTTGTCACTCCAAACGATCCTGAATCGATCCGTATAGAAACGGCGGAGGCTCTCTCACGACGCGCCGTCGCCTACGCTCCCTGCGGTAAATGGAGCGGGAATGACGCACCGACTGTAACCGTGGATGGTGTCGGTGAACTCCCGACTGCTGACATCTTTTACCTATGCGGGGTGTTCATCGGTGACGGATTCGTAGCGACGCAGCAACAACTACGCCCGAATAAAACGGGTTTGGAGCGTGCCGAGTTCTTGCAACGTTGTCGGGACGAAAATGGCCGCTTTGTTCGTACCGGGAAAATAGGCGACAACGAAACGACTACCATCACCTGCCACCGGATTTTCTTTGATGTCCCTGAGCAGGACAAGGCCCGGCAAAGGTTAGAAGCGACGCTCAATCGCCTCGGCATTTCGTGGGCGGCGCATAAAGGAAAAGCAGGGGAGCATATTTATTTTTCATCTGGAGTATGGGCGAATTTCTTCGCACAGTTTGGCAAAGGGGCTGCGAATAAAACAATCCCAAAATGGATGCTGGAATATGACACAGTGAGCCTAACTGCGCTATTCGATGGGATCATGGATAGCGACGGACACTATCCGAAACAGGGGAAAACCGCACCGCGTCTTTCGACTTCCTCGGAACCGCTCGTGGCGTCAATGATGGAGTTAGGATTCAAGTTAGGCTATTCGCCTCGGTTCACAAAACGGAATCCGGAACACTCGACGACGTTAAAAGAAACGGGACGAGTCATCCGTCCTACAATCCCGGCTTACGTCGTCTTCTTCCGTAGCGAAAAAATTGGCATAGACAAAGGAAACGCACACCACGAAGATTATGAAGGCAAAGTCTGGTGTCTAAGTGTGCGAGACAATAAAAACTTCATTGTGGAACGAAATGGCACGCTCCTTTTCTGCGGCAATACGGATGAAGTGTACGGGAGCATAGACGACGGTTCGTTTAAGGAAGGCGACCCGCTTGAACCAAACTCGCCGTATTCGGCGAGCAAGGCGGGCGGGGAACTGCTGGTGCGGGCGTACAATGTCACCTACGGCGTTCCGACCATTGTTACGCGTGGCTCCAACAACTTCGGACCGTATCACTATCCGGAGAAACTGATCCCGCTGATGATCACGAACGCGATAGACGACCTCCCGCTCCCGGTGTACGGCGACGGGAAACAGGTACGAGACTGGATGTACGTTCTGGATCACTGTGCCGGGATCGACATCGCATTTCACAAGGGCATGGATGGCGAAATCTACAACGTCGGCGGGGGCAACGAGCGGTTCAATATAGACGTGGTGCAGGGAATCCTGACGCATCTCGGCAAAGGTCAGGAACTGATCCGCTATGTTCAGGATCGCCCCGGTCACGACCGCCGCTACTCGATTGACTGCGCCAAACTACGCGCCCTCGGCTACCAGCCGGAAAAGTCGTTTGAGGAGCGATTGGAGGAGACCGTGCGCTGGTACGTGGACAATCAGCCGTGGTGGCGCAAGATCAAGGAAAAGCAGGACGAGTACAAGAAGTTCGCCGAACGCTGGTACGCCGATAGGAAGTAGATGGGTGACCGAACCGGCGTGTCAGGAAGGATGGGTGGTGACAAAATCAATGATCAAGAGCTGTACCTTCCCATGAACATACCCACGAAAATAAAAATCAGTCGCTTTGAAGATTACCATACAAATACGATTGGGCATTTCGGTGGTCAACGCCCCTTTATGGCGTTTGTCGTGGCAACAATTCCTTACCATTTGAGTAGTACCACCGCCGAGTTCTGGG
>JACMIS010000023.1 GCA_014381035.1 Armatimonadota bacterium | reverse complement strand
GAGGCGGAACCTACTGGTGATGAATTTATGAACAATCCGGAAGTCGATTTTGCGGTGCCTGAGAATCAGGAGAAGATGCGTGCGGCCCTGAAAGAGCTAGAGCCGCTTTTAGGGTTCACGGTGCCGGTGGTGATTCACGGCAAGCGTGAGGAAGGCGTAAGCGTCTTCGAGCGAAAAGATCCTTCGGATAGTTCCGTGGTAGCGAGCCGGGCGCAGTTCGCGTCGGTAGAGCAGGCCGAGCGAGCCGTTGCCGTTGCTGCGCGGGCGTTCCCTATCTGGCGCGATACTTCGGTCGCTGAGCGAGCGACGCTGTTGCGCGGCGTGGCGCACTACTTTGACAAGCGACGCTATGAGATATCCGCCTGGATGATTCGTGAAGTGGGCAAGCCCTGGCGTGAGGCAGATGCCGATGTGGCCGAGGCGATTGACTTCTGCAACTTCTACGCCGATGAGATGGAGCGGCTGAGTGAGCCGCGCAAGCGCAATATCCCCGGCGAGTGGAACGAGTATTTCTATGACGCCCGTGGCCCCGCGGTGATTATCGCGCCGTGGAACTTCCCGCTCGCGATCCTCGCCGGAATGGCGACCGCCGCACTGGTCGCCGGAAACCCGGTCATTCTGAAGCCCGCCGAGCAATCGTCGCGTGTCGGCTACTTTTTGCAGGAAGCACTGGAAGCGGCGGGCGTCCCGGCGGGCGTGTCGAACTTCTTGCCCGGTGATGGCGAAGTGATCGGTCCGGTGCTGGTGAACGACCCGCGCACGGCGGTGATTGCGTTCACCGGGAGCAAAGCCGTGGGTCTCTCGATCATCGAAAACGCGGCGAAGGTGCGTCCCGGTCAGCGCGAGATCAAGCGCGTGATCGCGGAACTCGGCGGCAAAAACGCGATCATCGTGGACGAGGACGCCGATCTGGACGAAGCGGTGCTCGGTGCGCTCCAGTCCGCGACCGGTTTTGGGGGGCAAAAATGCTCGGCGTGCTCGCGGGTACTGGTGATCGGGTCGGCGTATGAGCCGTTCTGCCACCGTCTCGCGGAAGCGGTACGCACGATCAAGATCGGACCCGCCGAGGACCCGTCCACCACGCTCGGTCCGGTCGTGGACGATGGCAGCCGCGAACGCGTCGAAAAGTACCGCGCCATCGGGACGGGGGAGGGGCGACTCCTCGCCGAACAACCGGTCCCCGAAAACCTGACCGGGCACGGCAACTATGTCCCGGCACTCGTCTTCGCCGACTGTTCCGCCGACGGTCGTTTGTGCCAGGAGGAGATCTTCGGTCCCGTACTCGCCGTGTTGCGCGTAAAGAACATGGACGAAGCACTGAGCATCGCCGACAACACGCTCTACGCGCTGACGGGCGGTCTGTACTCGCGTTCGCCGAAAAATATCGCACGGGTGCGGCGTGAATTCCGCGTCGGCAATCTATACATCAACCGCAAGATTACCGGCGCACTGGTGGATCGACAACCGTTCGGTGGGGCACGAATGTCGGGCATCGGTTCCAAAGCGGGCGGACCGGACTATGTGCAGCAGTTTCTTTCCCCACGCACCATCACGGAAAGCGTGCTCCGGCGCGGGTTCGCCCCGGCGGCGGAGGGCGGGGAGTAGCTTGTTGGGTAGTTGAATTTATTTTCTTGACAAAATAGGGAATACATAGCAAAATTCGAACTACTGAACAGTTTCAGTAAACTGATGAAACGGTTCACAAAGCGGTTTTTGAAACTGATTGTTAGTGGTGTATCCCGCAGATGGGCTTGCAATGATAGATTGGCGACGATGACGTGTCGCATGTTCCGAAAACCAATTGATAGTCAGTTTTTAAGCGACTCTGGCGCAGGATCGCGTTGGAAACCGACGCCACAAATTACCCGATTCTGCGTTACCCTTTATCTGCGTGTATTGGTGCCAGCACGGTCTTATTCGGTGGATGCGGGACAAACCGCTGTACCCATAACCAGCGTCGATATACCCGTAGAGGAGGTCGGTCGGGAAGTTATCCGCCCGCTGTTGCGACTCATTGGGGGGGAGTCTGTCGAGGCATGCCGTGTTGCCATGCCAGTTACAAGACTCGTCGTCCGCGACAGCACGGCACCGTGCTGATCGATCTCCTATCATCTTGGATACGAGGTCGGTAGCCAGACAATATCGAATCTGCGAAATATGGCGATCAGGTCGAACACAATGACTATTAAAACAACCATATTGGTCCTACTGGCAGGAATATCTGTCACGAGTTGCGCTACGGGATGCGCGAAGGCGCGGAAGGAGCAAGCGCAGGTGCCACAGAACCAGAATCAAGTGCAAAACGCCGTCAAAGGGTATAACCCTCCTCCTGATCCTGGCGAACCGAAAAAGTAGGTCGAAACGTCCGGTGGATGTCGGCGACAAACTTCCCGTATTTCACCGCCGAGAACGCCTCACTGAAGAAGCGAAGAGGGAAGAAATATATCAGGTCGAACCGTACGTACAGAAGGTAAACGGTTTTTCCGGCAACACGGCTGGCATCTGGCGTTGCCCCTCCGACTTGACGGATCCCAATACCGCCATTACCGGGGCGGTACATCAGACCTATAGTCCGGTTATATGCGTGCCGACGCATCGACCGAGCATACCGGGCGGCGCCACTCCGCTCACCTCAATGTGGGATGACCTTACTGTCACGGTAGACACCACGACCGCTTATTTAGGCAAGGCGATGGGCGACATCCAGGACGTTACCGGGACGATCATGATCGTCGAGACGTCCCACCCGGATTCCTGGCTCGGGAGCAATTTCCTGGGCATTAAGCGCCCGTACCAGTTGGCGGTAGGTAACTACTACGCGCAGGATCAGCTCGACCAGGCGAGTAACACATGGATGAAGGGAAATGGGGGTTGGCACAATCAGGGGTGGAACTACATTTACGCGGACGGGCACGTCAAGTGGCAACGCCCGGGGCAGTCGGTAGGCAAGGGCGTGAACGGGACGGGCAGGGACGCCGTTGGCGTCCCTTGTATTTGGTCCCTCCCGTGTGGCTTGTGGACACTCGACCCTAACGACTGAAGAGCGTGGTCCGCACTTTCGGCAGTTCGCGCTGGTGGACCGTCTTGCCGTAGGTGAGAGCGTTCACAAGCCGTTTGAGCGACACAGACAGCCGCGACACCGTGGGAATAAATCCCCGCGGTGTGACGCGGCTAAATAACACGCAATTGGTATACTCAAGGCAATCGGCATCTCCTACGAAATTGACATGCCCTTTGAAACCTTCCTTGAATATGCCTAATCAACCACTCATCTCTCACTTATTTACCGCCGACCCGTCGGCGCATGTTTTCAACGGACGTCTTTATATCTATCCCTCGCACGACCGCGAAACACCGATACCCGACAACGATAACGGCGATCAGTATGACATGAACGACTACCATGTCTTCTCGCTCGACGAGATCGGCGGTCCCGTTACGGATCACGGGGTCGCGCTGGCTCTGGCGGATGTCCCCTGGGCGTCCCGGCAGTTATGGGCACCGGATGCCGCGTATAAAAACGGGATGTACTACCTGTATTTCCCCGCCCGCGATAGGGACAGCATCTTCCGGATCGGAGTTGCGGCAAGTCCGGTGCCGGAGGGACCGTTCGTGGCGGAATCGGGACCGATCCCGGGTAGCTACAGCATAGACCCGTGTAGCTTCGTGGATGACGATGGCGACGCTTACCTGTACTTCGGTGGGCTGTGGGGGGGACAACTCCAGTGCTGGGAATCGGGGCGGTTTGATCCCGCCGGTGAAGAACCGGAAGGTACGACAGCGGCGTTATCGCCGCGTGTCGCCCGTCTGAGTGGGGATATGAAAAGATTCGAAG